>JBBQDY010000170.1:0-6966 GCA_038320155.1 Cytophagales bacterium | reverse complement strand
GTTTTTGGTAAATATGGATTCTTCGATGCAATGAGTCCGCAGCATGATTTCTTTCCTCAGAGATACCTGGCAATCGATCAAGGCCCCATGGTGACAATGATCGAAAATTACCGAACTGGTCTAGGCTGGAAGCTATTTATGGGAGCACCGGAGGTCAAAGTTGGTTTGGATCGCTTAGGATTTGCATATCAGATTCCGTAATTAAACTCCATTTTCCTTTCAATGAAAAAGGTGATCCATTTCCAGATCACCTTCTAATTTTATTTGTATTCGAAATTTAGTTCAGATCAAAACGATCCAGATGCATCACCTTATCCCAAGCCGCTACGAAGTCTTTGACAAACTTAGCTTCAGAATCAGCACATGCATAAACCTCAGCAATTGCTCTCAATTCAGAGTTGGATCCAAAGATCAAATCAACACGAGTTCCGGTCCATTTCACTTCGCCTGTTACTCTATCCCGTCCTTCAAATACTGACTGAGATTCGTTGGATGCCCTCCAGGTAGTTCTCATATCCAATAAATTGGTTAAGAAATCATTGGTCAATGCGCCTGGATTTTTGGTTAAAACACCATGCTTGGAACCATCGAAATTGATGTCGATTCCACGAAGTCCACCTAGCAAAACCGTCATCTCAGGTACAGTCAAGGTTAACAATTGTGCTTTGTCGATCAGCATTTCCTCAGCAGAAGCTTTATGCTTAGGCTTGAAATAGTTTCTAAATCCATCCGCCGCTGGCTCCAGTGCCGCAAAAGATTCTACATCTGTCTGATCTTGGAAAGCATCTGCTCGTCCTGGAGTGAATGGCACAGTCACGTGATGGCCTGCATTTTTTGCAGCTTGCTCGATACCGGCACATCCGCCCAAAACGATCAAGTCAGCAATGGAAACTTGCCTTCCATCAGCTTTAGAACTATTGAAAGAAGACTGAATTGCTTCAAACTTATCCAAAACGGTAGTCAACTGAGAAGGATTATTGACCTCCCAATATTTCATTGGAGAAAGACGAACTCTTCCGCCATTTGCTCCACCACGCTTGTCTGATCCACGAAAGGTAGATGCAGAAGCCCAGGCAGCTGAAACCAACTCAGAAGTAGAAAGTCCTGAAGAAAGAATCTCAGACTTTAGATTAGTTATATCCTGTCCATCAATTACTGGATGGCTTACAGCAGGAATTGGATCTTGCCAGATCTGCACTTCTTGTGGAACCTCAGATCCCAAGTAGCGCTGAATCGGCCCCATGTCACGGTGAGTCAATTTGAACCAAGCACGAGCAAATGCATCAGCAAATTGGTCTGGATTCTCATGGAATCTCTTTGAAATCTTTGCATACGCAGGATCTTCCTTCATTGCTATATCAGTCGTCAACATAAAGGGGGCATGCTTCTTTTCCGGATCAAAAGCGTCTGGAATAGTTCCAGCTCCACCATCATTTTTAGGCTTCCACTGATGCGCTCCAGCGGGGCTTTTGGTCAGTTCCCACTCAAAACCAAAAAGGTTTTCAAAGTAATCGTGGCCCCATTGTGTTGGTGTCGTAGTCCAAGCTCCTTCCAGTCCACTGGTAATCGTATCACCGGCCACTCCAGAGCCGAATGAGTTTTTCCAACCCATACCTTGCTCTTCAATTGTTGCCGCAGCAGGCTCCGGAGCCACAAATTCAGCAGGATCTGCTGCACCATGGGTTTTACCGAAGGTGTGACCACCGGCGATCAAGGCTACAGTTTCTTCATCATTCATTGCCATACGGCCAAAAGTCTCGCGAATATCATGAGCTGCTCCGATTGGGTTAGGTTGACCCTGCGGTCCTTCCGGGTTCACATAGATCAATCCCATGTGAGATGCTCCAAGTGGATTTTCGAGGTCACGATCGCCAGAGTAGCGGTCTGTGTCTCCCATCCACTCACTTTCAGATCCCCAATACACATCCTCTTGTGGTTCCCATACGTCTTCGCGACCTCCGGCAAAGCCAAAAGTCTGAAAACCCATTGTTTCCAAAGCCACATTTCCAGCTAAAACAATCAAATCTGCCCAAGATATTTTTCTGCCATATTTTTGCTTAACTGGCCAAAGCAACAAACGCGCTTTGTCCAAATTGGCATTGTCTGGCCAGCTATTCAATGGTGCAAATCGCTGCATACCAGCTCCTGCTCCACCTCGACCGTCGCCAATTCGATACGTACCCGCACTATGCCAAGCCATTCTGATCATAAATGGCCCATAATGACCATAATCTGCAGGCCACCAAGCTTGGGAATCAACCATCAGATCCGCTAAGTCTTTCTTAACTGCTGCCAGATCCAAGGATTTAAATTCTTCTGCATAATTGAAATCCTCACCCATAGGATTAGAAAGCGAAGAATGCTGTCGTAGAATGTCAAGATTTAATTGATTTGGCCACCAGTCTCGATTTCGAGTACCAGCACCTGCAGCTTTACTCATACTTCCTCCGGTGAATGGGCATTTGCCTGCACTTTCGGACGGCTTGCCGACAGTTTCATTCATGTCGAAGATGATGCCATCAGGGTCTTTTGTATTATCCATAATATTGTTTGATTTATTAAATTCTATGTGAAAAACGAATTTACAAAAAATGATCCTTATTGAATTTAATTTTCCATAGATAAAAACTATGAGTCTTTGGTTCATTTACCAAACCTTCCAATCCAAATTATATAAAAGGGTCAAGAGTTTCAATTTAAACTTTCAACTTGACATCTGCCAAAATAATCCAAAATTCAATCGGATTATTCGAGTAAAAAATTGTGTTTTCAATCCTGAAATCGATCAGTTTTTTGTAACTGACAAGGATTATTAATTTAAAAAAATGAAACAAAAGTCAATGATCTATCCGCTTTTTGGTAAGTTAGAAAGCTGACTTTGGAGAAAGGTATAAATCTGATACGGGTATCCGCAATGATGCCAGTAGCCTTATTTTCCTTGCGTATTGGGACAGAAGACAGACGACCCCTGCCGGTAGGCAGGGAAGACCGAAACGTCCAATTATCAAGTATGCGCCATTTATATTCTTGGCTCTTCTGCCCACTGGCAAGGTAGCGGATAATCATAAAATCTGAACTTTTCATCCAAATCCAAGTCAAAAACCCATCATAATCCACAAAAACTTACATGAAACTAGCTCAAAAAGCGATTGTCATTATTGGAGGAACATCCGGAATCGGACTGTCGGCTGCCAAAGCCTTGGAAAAGGAAGGGGCTAATCTCACGCTCGTAGGCCTTGATAAGAAAAGTTGCGAGGCAGCCAGAAAGGAACTAACCAATAAACCTTTGATCATCTGCGGAGATGCTCGACAGGAAGGAATAGCAAAAGAAGCAATTGAAGCTTGCGTAGAGAAATTTGGCGATTTCATCGGGCTCTATCATGTAGCCGGAGGAAGTGGTCGAAAATTCGGCGACGGTCCGCTTCATGAATTAACGCTTGAAGGCTGGAATCAAACACTCGCCTTGAATCTGACTTCCTTAATGCTCTCCAATCAAGCAGCAATTCAGGCATTTCAAAAACTTAACCACGGAGGCTCCATCCTGAATTTGGGATCAGTTTTAGCTTTTTCCCCATCTCCAAAATACTTTGTCACCCATGCCTACGCAGCGGCAAAGGCTGCAATCGAAGGATTGACAGTGAGTTCAGCGGCCTATTATGCTTCACAAAATATCCGAATCAATGTGCTCGCACCGGCTTTGGTAGAAAGTCCAATGTCTCAGCGGGCAATGACCAATTCAGAAATCATGAATTTTTCGGCTTCCAAAATGCCTCTTGATGGTGGTCGTGTGGGTCAGCCTTCTGATCTCGATCAAGCGGCTGTCTTTTTTCTTTCGGATGATTCCAAATTTACTACTGGCCAAATTCTCCATATCGATGGAGGTTGGCACTTGACAGAAGGGCAATACCTATGAAAAAAGCAATCGGAATAGACCTTGGAGGAACCAATATAAAAGGTGTACTGATCGATGAGCAAGGCAAAATCTTATATCAAACCCGAAAAACTACTCTCGGGGAAACAGATGGCGTTTGGCAGCAAAACGTCAAAGATCTTTATTCCGAAGTTTGGGAATTTGATTCCGATTCCTCAATCAAAACAGGACTTTCAGCACCCGGATTGGCAAATGAAACCAATACCTGCATCAACTTTCTCCCCAATCGACTTCCTGGTTTGGAGCGATTTGATTGGAGTGAGTTTTTAGGAAAAGAAACTTCAGTCCTAAATGATGCCCATGCAGCCTTGATGGCTGAGGCTACTTTTGGAGTAATGCAGGGAATGAAAAATGCAATTTTGCTGACTCTCGGGACAGGCGTGGGCGGAGGACTTCTTTTGGAAGGAAAACTTTACCAAGGCCTAGCACAAATGGCTGGTCATATCGGGCACTCGGCTGTTCAATCTGGCTCGGATGAGTTGAGTATTTTAGGGATTCCGGGAAGCTTAGAGTACGCTATTGGAAACTATTCCATCAGCAAAAGAAGCCATGGCGCTTTCAAAAGCACTTATGAATTATTGGAAGCATACCGAAAAGGAGAAACCTTTGCTACTTGGATGTGGCTAGATATGATGCGGACCCTTGCCCTATCGATTTGCTCCCTTGCCAATATCTTTTCACCGGAGGCAGTGGTACTTTCCGGCGGATTGACTCACTCTGGGGAAGCTCTTTTTGCTCCACTTCACGATTTTGTGGATCGTTTCGAATTTCGTCCTCAGGGAAAACGAACCAAAATCATCAAAGCCAAATTTGAAGACTTTTCTGGGGCAATAGGAGCTGCTGCATTTGCTTTGAATAAATCATAAATCAGACTAACCAATTCCAAATGAGCTATACTCAAACCTATCTCGATCGCTGCCAAGAACTTTTAGATCACGTTCGAACTCAAGAATCAGCCATTCAAACCGCAGCAGCGTGGTTTTCAAAATCCATACTTGCAGGTCGAATGGTGCATGTCTTTGGTTCTGGTCATAGCCGAATTATGGTAGAAGAAATGTGGCCACGCTATGGTTCATTTCCAGGTTTCAACCCGATTGTGGAGCTTTCCCTGACCTTTCACAATTTAGTCGTAGGTGCCAATGGGCAGCGGCAAGCCATGTTTTTGGAGAATGTACCTGGATTAGCTTCGCAAATTCTTCGAAACTTTGATCTCTCTGAAATAGACTCGGCCTTAGTGATTTCTTCCTCAGGTTGTAATATCGTGCCGATTGAGATGGCTGAGATTTTCCAATCCAAAGGGATCAAAACTGTTGGACTAATATCTGAAAAACACTCCGAAGCTTCCACTTCCAAAAAATCGGACGGCAAAAAGTTGCAGGACTTCTGCGATTTGGTTTTGGATTCTGGAGCTCCTGTCGGAGATGCGATGGTGAAAATTGAAAATCTGGAAACCCCGGTAGCACCTGGTTCTACGATCGGCTCTTGCATGTTGATCAATTCGATCAAAGCTGAAGTAGCCAATCTTTTGACACTTGGAGGTCAGCCTCCGAAAGTTCTTACAGCCGGAGCAGTCATTGGAGCAGAGAAAGCTACTTCAATCTTCCAAGCTGCTTATGACGAACACGGGCATCGAATTGCAAAAATGTATCAGCAAAATGGCATCCCATCTTATGTTTCTGACCAAAATCCCATGAAATAAGCAGCAAATTTAATTTCTATAATAGCCCAATAGGCAATATATTAAGACCTCAAATCCAAAAACTCATACCCTATGGCAAACTTGTGTATTCTCGGAGGAGGATTTATTGGTCGATTTTATGCTGAATCACTAATTGGAAGGCGCTCAAGAGACGACGTGAAAGTAGTCTATTCCCGATCTCAAGAAACTGTCGATCGCTTTGCGAAAGATTATAAAGTCCCAACTGCGTTTACTGATATGGAAGCGGCTATCGCCCACTTAGATTCCCAAATCATCATTGTTGCCCTTCCAAATTACCTCCATGAGGAAGCTGTCATGCTTTGTGTCAAACATAAAAAGCCTGTTCTCTGCACCAAACCGCTAGGGCGAACTGCCCAAGAAGCATTTCGGATGATGGACGCTTGTGAGAAAGCCGGAGTCTTTGGTGGCTACCTAGAGGATCTTTGCTACACACCAAAGTTTCAAAAATCCCTCAAATCAGTTCAGGAAGGCGCAATTGGAAGGGTACTTTGGGCGAAGTCTCGAGAAACCCATCCCGGACCCCATTCGGATTGGTTCTGGGATTTGGAAGCAGCTGGCGGCGGAGCAATTGTGGATCTAGGTTGTCATTGCATCGAGATTTCAAGAAATTTTATCGGAAAGGATATTCGACCAGTCGAGGTAATGTGCTGGGCAGATACGCAAGTCAAGCCGATTGAAGCCGAAGATCATGCAATAGGTTTGGTGAAATATGAAAATGGAGCCATCGGACAGTTTGAGGTGAGTTGGACTTTCCGAGGAGGAATGGATCTTCGTGATGAAGTGATGGGAACTGAAGGCACGATCTGGATAAATTCATGGTTACGAACAGGTTTTGAAATGTTCACCGCCGGCGAGGGAAAAGGCTATATGGCCGAAAAATCTGAATCTGATAAGGGATGGCAATTCCCTGTCGGTGATGAGGCGCACGAATTAGGCTATCCGAATATGTTTATTGACATGTTTGATTCGATCGAAAAAGGCACACAACCTCAAGAAACTTTCTATGATGGCTACATCGTCAATGCGGTGATTGATGCAGCTTATAAATCTGCAAAAACGAAGCTTTGGGAACCTGTGGATTTGAAAGTTTGGCGTGGAAAAACCGGTATCACGAAACCTTCTGTCTATACTGAATACGATGCAGAACACTGGCTGATCAAAACCGAAAAACTTCCCAATGGCGACAAAGTCACGATCGTAAGGGAAAAAGTGAGTGGAAAAGTGAAGGAGATTCTTTGATGTTGGGTGTTTGGTGTTGGGTGTCCGATTTTGGGTGTTGGGTGTCCGATGACCGATGTTGGGTGACCGATGTTTG
>JBBQDY010000169.1:0-6987 GCA_038320155.1 Cytophagales bacterium | reverse complement strand
GCTGTTTTTATATGATTTGAAAGATGGTCAATTAATCAATGAACAGGTAGTCCAACTCAGCCATCCGGATCGGAAACAATCTATTCCTGATCCTTCCCGAGAATACTTGCTCTATCCTTCTTTTAATGATGTGAAAAACTTCGGGGAACACCAGTTGGCTATTTTTTATAGCGCTATACCTGAAGAAGTTTATTCGGAATTTCGGGCGAAGAACGAAAACTACACACAAGATCCGGAATGGGGAAAGGTGATAGCCAAATATCGAAAACCTCGATTCATTGTGATCAAAGATGGAAAGCAAATCGGAATATTAAACGAATTGCCCGTTGCTGGCAATGTGAATCTTGGCCTTGCCGATGGGACTCTCCTGATTAAAGCTGCTGCCGGAGAGGTGGAGCGAGACGATAATTTGTTTTATCGGTTGAGGCTGAAAGATTGATTTACTAAAACAAATCATACACCACCACTCCGATCGAAAAAGTAAGAAACTGTAAAGGTCCGCGGCGAAAATTGTATTCAAATTCTCCATCTCCTTGGTCCGGAAGGTAAGTCACGTCCCCTTTGGTCAGGAATCGAATGCTGTTGCTATTTTGATAGGTGGTCTTGAATTCCAGCTTAGTGTTGCTATCCAAAAATCGCAAAGGGATTTGTACTCCCGCTCCCAATCGATAAGCAATCGTCCAATCGCGATAATCGGAATCCACCTCAATAGGTTCCTCATCAATAGCTGCACGAATACGATAACGCGTGTAAAGGTAGTTTGCCCCAAATTGCGTTTCAATAAAAGGTGTGTATTTGGTATTCACCAGAGGCAAATACCGCATGGTGACCATTCCAGTGATGATGTTGTTATTTCTGCGAAGTCGCAATTCATCATTGAATCCCGGATACAAATCAGTTCGCTTTTCCAACTTGCTTCCATATATCCCATAACCCAGATCAAAGCCAACTTGAATCGGAGTTGTCTGAAACTCATAAAGCATAAATGCGGAAAGTGTGGGAATGAAAACGGAGCCCGCTTCTTGCCTGAGTTGGCCAACAGAAGTGCTACCATTGAAATGTGCACCACCAAGGAAGAATTGAGCTTGTACTGAAAAAGCTAAAAGGAGAATAGGGAGAAATAACAGTCTTCGCATTAAAGGTTTTTTCTTTTCATACGGGGAAAAGCCCTTCGTAGGTTTTGTTTCCTCTAAATCTAGTTTTGCTAAAGACGAACTTTTAGCCTCGATGAGTGTCTTCACTCACCGAAATGAAATCAATGCTTCGGTGAGTGTCTCCACTCACTGAAATGGAAACTATCTGCTTTTGCTGTTAGTGAAGACAGTAACAGCGGCAGAGGTGGCAATTTAGATTTGTTAGCCTGGGTGAGTGTCTCCACTCACCGAAATCAAATGGAGACTATCTGCTTTTGCTGTTAGTGAAGACACTAACAGCGGTGAAGATATATCCGCCTCGGTGAGTGTCTTCACTCACTGAATTAAAACAGATGTTTTTCAGCTGTTAGTGAAGACAGTAACAGCGGCAGAGGCGGCAATTTAGATTTGTTAGCCTCGGTGAGTGTCTTCACTCACCGAAATCAAATGGAGACTATCTGCTTTTGCTGTTAGTGAAGACACTAACAGCGGCGAAGGGTTTGGACAGAGATCTAGAAATAGTACAATTTGATTTGTTCAATCTGAAGCAGGGGGGTGTTTTTCAAATTCAGGAAAATTCCCCTTAATTTGAGCAATTAAGGCGTTTTTGAAGGCTTTTAGAATTTAATCGGATGACAGTAATTTTTTTCATAAACGTTTGTTCGTTTTCATTTATTTTTTATATTCGACCTATCAACTAACTCATATGATTTAAACTTTATGAAAACAATTACTACCCCCAATGGCCAATGGAATTTTGCGAAAAAAGGTAAAAGACTTTTTCCAGCTGTATTGTCTGGACTGATGCTTTTTTCATGCGGCGATTTTGAATCAACCCCTGATGATCTTTTAGCATTAGAAGCTCAAGCAAAAAAGTCAGGCTTAGATCCCAAGGAGCCTGGTTTGATTTTCGCAGCTGCTTTAGCGAACGGATTGAAGAATGAAAATATCCGTAATTTTGTCTTTGATAAAACACAAGATCAATTTGACGGGGATTTCAATTTTCTTTATTTCACTGAAAAGGATCAATCTCTTGGAGGTCCAAATTCCAAGTCACTTACGTTTGCAGAGGCAATTTTTGGAGACCAGTCTAATTTTAGGTCCACTGAATCCAGCCTTGAATTTGATCCGCTGATGCAGGTTGCTTTGAGAGGCAATGATAATCAACTCCTTTCAATGGAAGACTTAGCTCCCAATACTCCAGTTCTTTATATTTCGCCAAATCAAAATTTGAAAACCAACCCGATTGTACCGGCTATTAATTCTGATGGTGAAGTTTCGGAATGGGACATACGAAATGTACCTGATCAACCTGTGTTGGTAATTGGTCAAAATGAGCGTTTAGTAAAAGTAGCAAAAAATTCAAATGCGAGGATAGCTGTTGAGGAACTATGTTTAGAAAGTGCTACGCCTTATTTTAGTGATGGCACCAACGATTATTATTTTTTTACTGACTATTTCTGTGGAGGAGGAGGAATAGGTGGTACTCCCGGGGGAGGTTCTGGAGGAGGTTCTTCAGGGTGTGATCGGGATATAAATTCTACTTGGGAAAGATTAGACCGAGTAAAGTTCACTACCATGCAAGAATTGAGCGATGCTACAGGCTGGCAAGATGGTGCACCGGAAGTTTTTTTTATTGTATTTACCGGATCAAGTCAATCAAATTTGGCTCAGATAAAAAAAGCTGTTCCGAAAGTAGATAGAAGCAAGTGGAAAGATTGCGGTATTTTTAATTGCCGGACTGAATGGGTATTTCCTGAAAACTTAGAAATTTTTCATTGGGATAAGCAGAATTATTCGCAAATAATCACGATTCAGTGGTACGAGTACGATCCGGGTGACTCAGAAACAGAAGAGAAGGAAGTAACTTATAAAGACCCAATCACAGGTATCGAGTTCACCAGGACTGAGACTGTAGTTACCTCAAACAATGATGAAGATTTACTAATGACCCCTGTAGAATATTGTAATGATGCTACAGGAACTGATGCTAGAATTTACACAACAGGTAAAATTGAATTTGTCCTAAAAATAGATTAATGATATGAGGAATTATTTTCTTATTTTTATATTTCTAGGATTGAGCTTTGAATCCTTTGGGCAAGCCTTAAAGATAGGCATTGCCTCTGTCAAAGAATCTTCATTTAGCAATTCAGTAGTTCAAATAGATTCTGTTGCTGCATTTGAACAGACCCAAAGGGGAGAAACCTATTTGATGCCTTTTATCAAATCAGAATGGCCACTTTCTGAAAGGTTTTATTTCAGCTTTGGTGTTCAATATTATAGATCTTACCTTTCTCTGGCTGCAAGATATACATCTGAATCATTCCCTAAAAATATCCCATTTATCTCAAAAGGCAGGAGTACTTCCACTAATAATTTCGAATTCCCATTGGGCTTTAGCTATTTACTTGTCAAGAAGAATCAGGTCAGGATATTCTTGGAATTATCAGCAGTTCCTGTCTGGTCAATTCAGAGTTTTACCCCCTTAGATATCGATGTGCCTCAGGGAATAGACTGGACACAAGAAATTCTTGATGTGATAAATGCGGTAGAAACGATCCCCAATCCCTTCTACATGAATTATCAGTATGGGGTATCAATGGAATATAAGCGCTTTGGACTGACACTTTTCCGAACAGCAAATATGAGTCGATCCATCAGTAATGATTATCAGCTTTACGACCAAGAGTACAATTTCCAAAGAAGAATACGATCAACTAGGATAGGATTGTACTATTCTTTTGGACTGAAAAAAGAGAAGAATTAATATTTTATTCCTTTATTAAAGGCCTGAAATCATTAAGTTTCAGGCCTTTTTTCATATCCATATTTTGACAAATAGAATCCTGATCAAAACAAGCCAATAATTGGATTTTGCAAAATCATGGTTTAAATCATTTAATATTTTGATTTAGTTTCATTTTCAAACTTTTTACCCAAATGTTCAATCCATCACCTACTGAAGTTTCAATCAAATACTGAAGCAACTTAATGGTTTTGCATTATGGACTTCACCTGAGGTAATCTTTTTAAAGGCCTAAGAAAAGAAGATTTCCTTTACTTCGTTATTTCCCTGTTTTTCTTGCTGTCCCCCGCATTCATTAGTAGACATCATTTCCTAATAAATTTATCAAGATAGATTTTATGGCACTTGGTACACATCTTTAATTAAGCTTAAATTACCCCTAATAACTGACTTAATTTTAGATCAAAACTCCTCAGAACGCAACTCAACCACCGGCTTATTCTCCTTCACATCCCAGAGATAAAACCGCTGCTTTGAGGCATCATTCAAATACCTCCCTTCCACCAAAATTGCCTTTCCATCGACCATATCCTTGATCATTCCAAACTCTTTACTGAAACTCCGCTGCTTTTGCTGTTAGTGGAACACTAACAGCGGCAATCAATTTCTCAATCTCCAAGTCTCCCAATCTCTCAAATCCCAAATCAATATTCCACCAACCCCTCCAACTTCACCCTAAACCGATCAACTGGAAGAAATTGCTTTTCTAAGCTTGGCGCAAACGGAACAGGCGTATCCAAACTTCCTTCACGCATCACAGGAGCATCCAAATCTTTGAAGCAATGCTCCGAGATCCATGCGCAGATCTCCGCGCCTATTCCACCTGTCAGGCAATCTTCCTGAAGGAAAATCACTTAGCCTCGGTGAGTGTCTCCACTCACCGAAATGGAGACTATCTGCTTTTGCTGTTAGTGAAGACACTAACAGCGGCGAAGATATATCCGCCTCGGTGAGTGTCTCCACTCACCGAAATGAAATCAATATTATTTTTTATTACTGTTAATGAAGACACTAACAGCGGCAATGCGGAATCTTCCAATTTTTCAATCCGCCTCGGCGGACAAGTTATTCCAATCTAAAATCAATACTCCATCAATTCCTTCAATTTCACCTTAAACCGATCAACCGGAAGGAATTGCTTTTCCAAGCTTGGAGCAAACGGAACAGGCGTATCCAAACTCCCTTCGCGCATCACAGGAGCATCCAAATCCTGGAAGCAATGCTCCGAAATCCAAGCGCAAATTTCCGCACCAATGCCACCTGTCAGGCAATCCTCCTGAAGGAAAATCACTTTGCCTGTTTTCTTTACAGTTGCTTTTACCGCTTCTTGATCCCAAGGCAAAAGTGTGCGCAGATCCAGAATGTCAGCAGAGATCCCCAATTCTTCTACTGCTTTTAGCGCCCAATGCACACCCATGCCGTAGGTGATAATGGAAATCTGATCTCCGGTTTTTTTTAATGCTGCCTTGCCTATTTCCACCGTGTAGTATTCATCTGGAATCTCCGCAGAAATGGAGCGGTACATGCCTTTGTGCTCAAAATAAAGGTAGGGATTGGGATCTTCCAAAGCTGCATTTAGCATCCCTTTCGCATCGTATGGATTGGAAGGGTAGACGATTTTCAATCCTGGGGTATGAAAAAACCAAGCTTCATTCGATTGAGAGTGAAAAGGCCCGGCGGCCATTCCTGCACCGGTAGGCATTCGCACGACTACGTCTGCATTTTGTCCCCATCGGTAATGGATCTTCGCCAGATTATTGATGATTTGATTAAAACCCACCGTGACAAAATCTGCAAACTGCATCTCCACCATGGATTTATAACCCTTGATGGAAAGTCCAAGGCCTGCACCGATAATCGCGCTTTCGCAAAGCGGCGTATTTCGAACACGATCAGCACCAAACTTGGCTTTGAAGCCGTCAGTGATTTTGAAAGCACCACCATATTCTCCAATATCCTGTCCCATCAAGATGAGGTTTGGATATTTTTCCAAGGATTGCCTTAGTCCATCCGAGATGGCATCGATAAATCGTTTTTCGGATTTGGAGCCATCGATACTTGGAATGATCACTTCCTGAGAAAATGGTGCATAGACATCGCACAACTCCAGTTCCAAATCCGGCTCAATTGCCTCTTCAGCGAATGCGATTTCCAAACCATCGTTGATCGCTTTTTTAACTTTTTTATTGATGTAATCATTGGTTTTTTCATCCAAGACACCGATTTCTTCTAAGTATGCTTCATAATTATTGACCGGATCAAGCTTCGCCCAATCTTCCATCAATTGCTTGGGTACGTACTTCGTCCCAGAGGCTTCTTCATGCCCTCGCATTCGAAAAGTAATCGCCTCAACAAGTACAGGCCTTGGGTTTTGGCGAATGTCTTCAGCTAAATTTTTGATCGCATCATATACTTCCAACACATTATTTCCATCGATCCGAAGCGTCTCCATACCGTATCCAGGCCCTTTCTCAGTAAAGTATTTGAAAGCAAATTGCTCCTCACTTGGCGTAGAAAGTCCGTAGCCATTGTGCTCCACCACGAAAATCACAGGTAGTTTCCAAACGGCCGCGACATTCAATCCCTCATGGAAATCACCTTCGGAACTTGCTCCGTCTCCTGAGAAAACCAGAGTAACTTTCTTTTCTTCGGAAAGTCTATCTGCCAAGGCAATCCCATCGGCGATAGCCAACTGTGGTCCGAGATGGGAAATCATCCCGACGATGTGATGTTCATTGCTTCCAAAGTGAAAGGAACGATCACGCCCTTTGGTATAGCCGGAAGATTTCCCCTGAAACTGAGCAAAAAGCTTCTCCAGAGGCATGTTTCTGCCCGTGAAGATCCCCAGGTTCCGATGCATTGGTAGGATGTATTCATCTGCTGCTAAAGCATTCACCGCTCCAATGGAAATTGCCTCCTGTCCCCAACCGCTAAACCACTTGGAAATCCGCCCCTGCCGAAGTAAAATCAACATTTTCTCCTCGATTCGACGAGGCATGATCAGCGATTCGTAAAGGGAAAGTAGCGTCTCGTCTGAGTAGTTTT
>JBBQDY010000168.1:0-6994 GCA_038320155.1 Cytophagales bacterium | reverse complement strand
TCGGCAAATAATTGTTTTCCTGCAAGCAATTCATCTTTAGAAAAGTCCTTAATAGGTATTTCTCTTTTTGGTAGGGTCTTACCTTCCAGACTTGGATCGTAGACGATTTTATAAAATCCACCTTCCTCTGGAAAAATTGAATTATACCAATAATCTGCTTTACCATGATGTGCTAAATACAAACTTCCATCTGCACCAAATGCCAAATCTGAAATCTTGGCTATATCGGCCAGCGTTTTTTCTGAATAAGTGAACTCTCCAGTTTCTGATTTAGAAATTGAAATTAGCCCCAACGCTCCTCTATTCCATCTTTCTCCTGGTCCATAAAAACTTACTAGGAGATTGCCGCTTTCAGAGGTGAATTGGCTATTTGCAGGAATAAACTCCATACCAGAAGGGGCTAATTCAGAGATTAAACTATACTCAGGACCTGTTTGATCTTTAGTTTCAGGATATTTATTTGGATTGTGACCGTAATTTCCTTGGTTAGTCCATCTGTTCAATTCCTCTGTTGAATTCCCTCCCCCCTCATTATCTACAAAAAACAGTTCTCCGCTTTCGTGAAAAGCCATTGCAGGAACTGAACGTATACCAGTCGCTATTTTCTCAGCAGACTTTCCATCTGGAGATACTTTAAGAATCGCACCTCGATAGTTGTCTGGATCAGGTGAAGGTGAAGCATTCCAAGAGTCTGTTGCTAATGCCAAGTACAAAAACCCCTCTTTGTCAAACCTCATTCCAGCTGTCCATTCATAAGGATGATTACTTTCTGGTATTTGATCAAAGAAGACCCAACTGGTATCTGCTACAAAATCACCATCCTGATCTAAAAATGCCCGGACTTGCTGCGCAGTTCCGATATAAATAGTGTCACCCTTGAAGGCAAACCCAGCCGGTGAACGGAGACCATAATCTTGAACATTTACATAGAGCGCAGTACTATCTTCATAGCCGTCATGATCAGAATCCCAAAGCGTGAGAATTTCGCCACTTTGATTGCAGGCATAAATCAAATTGCCAGGGCCCAATGAAATTTGAATCGGGTTGCCCGGTTTGATACCTTTTGAAATGGGGAGTTTTACAGGAATAAAAGGTACATACATTACCGCTGACGTGTCTCGAAGAGTCAAGGGTAGCACTTCATTTTCAGTTTGATTTTGCTTACAGGAAAACGCGATTAAGGAGGCAAAAAATATCCATGAATAGGAAGCTTTGGCAGGAAAAATGGTTTTTATCATAGCTGAAAATTTAGCCAATAAATTAGATAATTGAAATACTCTAACTTGGATTTTTTAAAAGATATTTATAGAGTTTCAAATTGAGTAAAATCTATAAAATGATGGTATTCAATTAAATAAAAAAGATAGTTCTTAGAATAAAACAGAGCTAATAACACGAGATTTTTGCCCCGAAAAATCGACCACTCCTATCAAATAGATTAGCTCTAGTTGCTTCCCTTTTCCAAAAAAAATGAATTTTAGAGCAATTCCTCTACCCTTCCCTCATAGTCAAATTGCAAATCCTCATGAAGGCCATCGATCAGTTTTACCGCTTTTTTGAGCTGCATTTGGTAGAGATTATCCAGCACAGCATGTCGATGATCCAGAAAACCATTTTCTTTCAATTGCTCACAGAAAAATAGAATCACCTCGATCTGATCGGGTTTGTTCTTGGAAAGCTTTAGTAGCTTATTCATTTTCCTTCGAATCTTCTGAGCAGATTTTTTGGCATAATAGTAATGATCAGACCGTGCATTTTGAAATTCTGTTGCTAAATCTTCTGTCGCCATTTCGACGAATAATCCGGGATTGTCTTTTTCATTCAACTTAAAAAATAGAAAAGACTTATTTTCCCGGCTAAACTTAGACAGTTCCAGAATTACTTCAATCAGTTCTTTTTCAGGTAAATAACCAAGCTCCTTCTTTATCTGAGCAAGAGTGGGAATTTGCATTAGATTCTATTTTTTCTGGTGAAGATGAAATAATCTAAACTTAATCGACCGCAACCTGCCATAGTAATCAACAAGGCCATCATAGCAAAGGATAATGGAAGCATCGCGTCATCAAAGATTCGAAATCCATGCGCAAATGCTACTGCCGTGATCAAAACTAGAAATAGAACTAAGGCTCCGATTCTCAAGCCAAGAATAATCAGTATGCCCGCTAGAAACTCAATAAGTTGAGAACTGTAAGCAAATAATGCTGGCAGTGGCCAATTCGAACCATCCAAAAATGAAATCAGACCATTCATGTGAGTTTGATCAAAAAGATAGCCACTGCTCATATTGATCATGGTAATGCCTAAATAAATTCGGAGGATTAAGATCCCCAGATTGAAATAGACAGGTCGTTTTCGCTTTCTTGGATACATGGTTGAGGGATTTGCTTTCAAAAGCAATTAGAATTCTTGCCTATAAATTTACTTCCTAAAATTAAGAACCCACCACTTTTCAAACCTGTTTACTTCTAACGTTTAACTGTTAACGTTTTCAAATCATCCCAATTGCCAAATCACTAAAAGCTCTGGAAAAGATAAATCGTCAGCATTCCCCAGCCTGTTCCGGTTACCATGCTCAAAATTGCCAACAAGACTGCATGTGGCATCAAATCCTTGCGGTAAGCCGCTGTGACGGCAGGTGCCGTGGAGATTCCACCGAGATTGGCCATCGAAGCAATTGGAACCCATACCAAGTTTAGCTTCAGAATTTTTGCACAAATCAGCATCCCGACAAAGTGAAGAATTAACCAGATCACTACCAATGCCACAAATACCAGCGGTAAACTGAGATTGCTAAAATCTAATCGTAAACCCAAAATCGCCATCACCAATACAATACAAATGCCTCCCAATTGAAGCGAAAAAGTGGTATTCCAGTGTTTGATAACATTTCCCAGAACCAATCCGATTAACGAGAGACTTACCACCATTTCCAAAAAGGAGATTTTCAAAAAGAAAATAAAAGCAGCTATTCCAAGAAAGATCAGAAGAGTGATCCAAGGAAAGATTTTCCGTCCACTACTTCTCAAATCTAAGGTTGACTGATCTGGAATAGGATCCTTGATACCAAATAGCGTGCTTAAAGTTTCTCCTTTTTTGATAAACTGAAACATCAAGATCGTCCAGATATTCACCAAAATATTATCCAAGACCAAAACAGATAGGAATAGCGATTCAGGAGTTTCTGCTAATTCTTTTAAGATCAACTGGCTGGTACTTCCTCCAATCCAGCCTCCAACGATTGGCACAAGCCCTTTCCAAAAAGCTTGTCCAATAAATAAATCCGAAGATCCTGGATCGACTCCCGAAAAGACTAAAACCAAAATGACTGGTAACGTAGCGATAATGATAGAGCCTACAAAAAACAGAACCAAAGGGCGAGCGCCTACAATAGCCAACTGCCTCAATGGCAAGGCGCTCATCACCGCCAAAAGTGTAATCGGGATAATCCAATTGCGACTCAAGCTATGTAAATAAACCCCGGAAAGGTCCCATCCAAATAGGTGTGTGAACGCGGCCGGAATAACATAAGCAAAAAGAATCGCAGGAAACCAGTCTAATATTTTCTCAATAATTTGATTTTTTACTTTGCTGATCCTCAGTACAAAGAATACAGTGAGTAAAACTATCGCGGCAGCGATAAAGTCCAAATTGCCCATCAATCGAAAGTTTGGGTAAGGATGCCGAGACAGGTTTGAATTCCCTCCAAATAATTGCCAATTCGGATATTTTCATTCGGTGCATGGATGCTGTTGTCTGGATTTGGGATTCGAACAGAAACAGCTGGAACTCCCAAAATATTGATAAAAGGCGCCATAGGTTGTGAGCCGCCAGTCAAACGGGTTTTGATATATTTCTCTCCAAATACCGATGACATCCCCTTTTCCAGCCAATACCCAAAATCCGATTCCATCTCTGCTCGAAAAGGTTCTGAACCGATTCGATAGTCGAATGATACCAATTTTGAATAAGCTTTCCGATCGGCATCTGTGGGTTCGTCTTTTACAAAATTATAGCCTTGATCTGCGATAAATTGTCGTACTAACTCTACCTGTCGTTTGGCTGGAGTTTCTTTGACAGTTCGGATATCGATTTCAATGACTGCCTCAGAAGGGATGACGGTTCGGACTTCCTTCCCTACCCAAGCAGCCCTCATTCCGCGGACATTGAGTGAGGGATACTGCATGGCTTCTTGGTAGCTGGTTCCCACTTTTTCTGCTGCTGCGATTCCCAATTCAGCTTGAATTTCTTCCATGCTTTCAGGTACGGCTTCCATGGCTTTTACATCAGCTTCTGTGAATTCGACACCTTCATAGAATCCTGGAATCAGTACTTTTCCAGTTTCATCTTTCATCGCAGCTAGCAATCTGGACGCGGCAAAAACAGGGTTTGGAGCAAAATTTCCATATTGTCCGCTATGCAAATCATCTTTTGCACCAAAGATTTTCAAAGTAATAGTAGCAATTCCTCTGGCACCGAAAGCGAGATTGGGAAGATTGGAAAAGTGCCTGGTGCCGTCCATAATTAAGATTCCATCTGCCTCAAACAGCATTTTATTTTCAGCTACAACTTTTGCAAGTTCGGGAGAGCTAATCTCCTCTTGAAAGTCAAAAATAAACTTCAAATTGACCGCGGGACTGATTCCTTTTTTCTGGAGAATATCCAAGGCTGAAAGAAAAGTCATCGTGGGCCCTTTGGAATCCGAGGATGAGCGAGCAAAAATCTTCCATTCTGGATCGATTTTTCCATCGATGAAATTCCAACTGATCGGTTTCCAATTTCCATTGATTTCTTCCATCAGTTCAGCAATGTAAGGGCTTTCCTGATTCCAAGCTGAAGAATCCACCGGTTGCCCATCAACCTGCATATAGACCAGAATCGTCTTTTTCTTGGGGTCAATTTTTCCCTGAGCAAATAAATGAGGAACTCCATTTGAAGTCAACACTTGGGTTTTAAATCCGCGCTTTTCCAAGGCAGTTTTTGTCCAATCCAAATTCAATTGAATATCCGAAGGCACTTTTCCATTATTGGGAAGACTTAGATAGTCACGGAACTGAATCAGCGAGTTTCTCAACTCCTGTTCTGAACTTGAGATGATTTCAGCTTTGCTTAGTTGTGCAAAGGTATTTTGGCAAAAAATGGTTAATACTAAACTGGCGATTAGAACTTTACTAAACATAAGATGAGTATTTGACTACATAATACTGATTATAATTCTTCCAATTTACTGTAAAAGCTATTTTTAAATTGGGCATGATTTAGCAGATTGGGTTTCAGTTTGTACCCTAGCAAGATAATGAAAGAATTCAGGCAGTTGATTGAGGCTTATGAGCGCTACAAAGAACTTCAAAAGTCCGTGGCGTTAGCGACTGTTGTCCAAGTGGATGGCTCGGCCTATCGAAGACCCGGCGCTCGAATGTTGGTATCAGAAGATGGAAACCTCCATGGAGCGATCAGCGGGGGGTGTTTGGAGGGTGATGCTTTACGAAAAGCGCAAGCGGTCATCTTCCAACAAGAATCGAAACTCGTGACTTATGATACGACAGATGAGGATGATCAGAAATTTGGAATCGGCTTAGGTTGCAATGGAATAATCCATGTATTGATCGAACCGATTGATTATAGCTCAAAGTTTAACCCTCTCGAGTTGTTGAAAATCGCGATTGCTGATCGCCAGCCTAGTATTTTGACAATTGTGTTTTCATTGAATCATAGTCAGGAAGATCAGATTGGAACAGTTCTTCTTGCTAAATCGGACTCATTTATTGGACATCACGAGAAATTATCCGCAGAGCTAGTTCATTTCATTGAGGATAAAACAAAATCGACTAATCGGCTGAATAAAGCTCAAATTCCTCCGCAGTTATATGGAGAATTAACCTTGTTTTTGGAACTAATTAATCCACCAATCAGGATTTTACTTTTTGGAGCTGGAAATGATACGGTTCCTTTGGCAGACTTGGCGTCTAATTTAGGCTTTGAAGTTGTTCTAATTGACGGCCGATCAAGTCATGCGACTAAACAGCGATTTCCAAAAGCAAAAGAGATCATTATAGGGACTGCGGATGAAGTAGCTTTAGATCAATTCTTCGATTCGCAGACGGTAGCACTTTTAATGACTCACAATTTCGAGTACGAAGCGGAGATTTTGGCTCGATTGGTAAAAATGGATTTGCCTTATATAGGTATTCTTGGACCAAAGAAAAAGTCGGATAAATTAATCGAGCGGCTAGAAGTAGCTGGAATCAAGGTTGATCGAAGTAATATTTATGGGCCAGTTGGCTTGGATATCGGTGCGGAGAATTCAGATGAGATCGCACTTTCAGCATTGGCAGAAATAAAGGCCGTATTGGCAGGCAAAAGCGGTAACTTTCTGCGCGAAAAACTAGGACCTATACATGACATCACCAATGGAATCAAATAAAACCGGAATTATCATACTTGCTGCAGGAGAATCATCACGCTTGGGTTATCCAAAGCAAATTGCTCAATACAAAGAGAAAACATTACTTCAGCATGCGATTGATGCAGCTTTGGGAGCTAAAGTGGAAAAGCAAGTTTTGGTTTTGGGAGCCAACAAGGACGAAATAAAAAAGACTTTTAGAGGAGATTCGATTCCAAACATTCCGAACCAAGATTGGGAGAAAGGAATGGCTTCCACGATGCAGAAAGGCCTGGATTATTTATTGAAGTTTGAGGCTCCTGATCAGGTGATCATCATGCTTTGCGATATGCCATTTGTGGATTCCAAGTTGCTCAAGAAACTGATCGCTGCACAAAAAAAGACGGGTAAGGGAATCGTTGCTTGTGAATATTCTGATACCGTAGGTGTCCCAATTCTCTTTACAAAAGCTTATTTCAAAGAATTGAAAGCGCTAACTGGAGACGAAGGAGCAAAAAAAGTGGCTCAAGCACATGAAGATGATTGCGCGTTAGTCAAATTCCCTATGGGTAAAGTAGACGTGGATACAGAAGAAGATTTGAGGGACTTGAATTT
>JBBQDY010000167.1:0-7021 GCA_038320155.1 Cytophagales bacterium | reverse complement strand
CAAACCTTCGAGAGCTTTGTGGTTAAAAAGACTTTTTCCGCAATCCGAATTCCAAATTTGAGGGAATATTTTCCCCATTGATTTCAGCCGAACTTAGAAAACAGGCCTCATTTTTAGCTTAGCTGGCTTGGATATATTTTTGTGACTTGATCGCTATGAACAATGGATTTGCAAAGACGGCCATCATGGGTGGCGTCATCGGAGGGGCTGTGATTTTTGCTGGAACAATCCTTCTAGGTGAAATCAGCTCGTATGAAGCAAAAGTATTGATCGAGAAATCAATATCAGGGCTCAATACACTATGCAACACGGTGGTCTTGGCTTCGGCAACGATCCTGGCCTTGATGCTGACTTTACTTGGAGTTGGGCTTCGGAGTAATCTGAAATTCAATAAAATCTACTACGAAAATATCTTGCAAGTAGCCAAGCTGGACACCATCGTGATTATTTCAGGATTGATATTCTTTCTGATTTTCAATCTGCCCGTCTCTGAATCCGAAAATCTCCCGGAAAACTGGCATAAGATCCTTTATTACATTGCAATCGCCTTATCGGGAATTTTAAGCGGAACTTTTATAGTCGTAGTAATTATGCTCTACAACACCATAAAAAATATTATTCTTATCGAGGGCATTGGCGTCGAAGATCATCCGCTTTTAGCAAAGGAGATGGAGGAGGAAAAAGAGAAAGATGAGGAAGGCTAATTTTTAGGCGCTGCAAGCTTTAATAAATCCTTTTGCTGTTAATGAAAATTCTTTTAAAGGGATTGCAGATTCTTTTGAAGAGATGTCAGTTTTGGAAACTGTAGCGAGTCATCTGGATTAAATCATGCCTAGTTGTCGACCGAATATGATAGGATATGAACCGGCCAAAGTTTCCTTTTCGCCTATTAGGGCATAAAATCTTTTGTAAGTGTGAACTAAAGGATTGTCTTCTACATAATGAGGATATTTTTCCTAGTAAATATTATTTAAGAAAAGCTCAGCTTAACCTTTTCCTTTTCAAAATCCCTCAATCGCACTAAGCGGCCGTATTTAAAAGGATGGCTTAGTATTTGGATTTTGCCTGACAGGATAGCCCTGAGCATCATGACTTTTTTGATCTCTTTAAACAGCCATTGAAGAATGGTTCACGGCGTACCGAAAGTCCCTGGATCAATTTTCATCCCTAGGATGGCCCTGACTTTAAATAATCATAAGCATTACCAAATCTATTTTATATAAAAAAAAAATTATGAAAACTCAAGATGAATCAGCAGAAATTCTAAACGATTTAGTACAAATCAACAATGACCGAATTGAAGGTTATGAAAAAGCGATTGAAAACTTAAAGGATGAAGACAAGGATTTGAAACCTTTATTTGTTTCACT
Source organism: Cytophagales bacterium (assembly GCA_038320155.1). Classification (GTDB taxonomy): domain Bacteria; phylum Bacteroidota; class Bacteroidia; order Cytophagales; family Cyclobacteriaceae; genus Algoriphagus. The sequence continues at coordinate 5,651 of JBBQDY010000167.1, read as the reverse complement.
AATTGGTGAGAGCCAAAAATGTAGGATGGCACTTTCTACTGAATTGAATGTTTTGAAAACTGATACCGAAAAAACCTCATCAACCAGCGGTCACCTGCATAGAGCTTGGATGGATGTCAAGGCAGTATTTACTGGACATGACAGAAAAAGCTTGTTAGAGAATTGTGAATTTGGCGAAGATGCTGCACAAAAGGCTTACAAAGATGCCGCTAACGAAGAGAATTTACCTGCTCATTTGAAGCAAATGATTCTAGAACAGAAGAACATATTGAAGCAATCGCATGATAAAATTAAGAATCTAAGAAATCAGCAAGCTTAGGATATTAATCCAAAATCACTGCACCACCTATAACTGCACACCCTTTTACAAAATGTAAAATGGGTGTGTTTTTTTTATTTTGGGTGATTTAGCTTTTAGGCAAAAAAGAAATTTATAATTCCAAGTATCGAAAATTTACTTTTTATCGCAGGATTAGTTTCGATAAGGCTGCCGATCGCCTGACTATAAGTACAAAAATACCCAAAGAATAATCCGCAGAGGAATCGGATTTGATTACTCTTTAGTAACTCCACACTTTTACAAAGAGCCCACTCTTATATTTTTCTAGCAGACATGATTAAAAGAAGTATTGGAAATTTCTGATTTTAAAGGCTTGCGTCCCCCCTTGTTACCTGATCTGCTAGAATAATCGCGTTGTACAGATTCGCGATTTTTCCGGTTTTCGAGATGTCAGACAGTGATTTTTCAGGTCCGCCAAGTTCCCCTGCCCTCACCTTGATTTGCGGCGCAATACCTGACTGCATGATGATCTGCTTGACTTGGGCAGCTGAAAGCTGAGGGTAGTAAGAACGGATCACAGCCGCCATTCCGGCCACAGCCGGTGCCGCCATCGAAGTGCCTCCCTGAAACTCGTACTTATTTCCCGGCATTGACGAATAGATTGCATCCCCAGGGGCGAAAATATCCAGATTTTCTTTCCCGTAATTGGAAAAGGTAGCGATCATGTCCCCGTCAAAACTGGATGAAAGGGCACCAACTGTGACGACATTATCCACAAAATCAGGCTTGCTTTGGGACTTGTTGTCATTGGGGAAATTTAGGTTTTTCGGATCATCCAGATCCAAGCCGTCATTGCCGGCAGCCTGCACAAACAGTACGTCTTTGGATGCTGCATATTCCAGCGCTTCATATACCCATTCCGCATTTGGCGAAAACCCTTTGCCAAAGCTGGCATTGATCACTTTGGCTCCATTGTCTACTGCGTAGCGAATGGCCAGAGCCACGTCTTTGTCATATTCATCGCCGTCAGGAACGGCACGAACGCTCATGATGGCGACATTTTTGGCCACTCCATCCACTCCCTTTTTATTTCCACGGGTTGCGGCGATGATTCCGGCCACGTGTGTGCCATGACTTTCTTCCTGGTTTCGGATAGCGGGATTTCCGTTGCCATACTCTTTGTCCGAGAAATCATAGGGATTGTCACCGACAGATTTTCTTCCATCGAAGTCAACATTCAGATGATATTCCAGCTGTCCTGTGTAGTAGGTGATGCCTTCGTTCAGATCCTTTAGTGCAGTCGGGATATCTTGTCCCGTCCCCATTACTTGCATTATCAACCCGACCATTTGCTCTTCCTGAGCATTTTTAGGCTTAAATTTTTTCAAGTCGGCTACCGAATAATTTTCTTTTCCCAGCACTTCCGTTACGTTTTGGTGCGCCATGTTTAGAAATTGCTTGATCTGCTCGAGCTGAAGAAGTCCTTCTTTTGCCTCGGGAAGTTTAGCCTCAAATTCATCCGTTGCGGCCGCCTGATAGGCCTCATCCCCGATTTTCAATCGAATGATTCGGGCAATTTCCATTTGTTCATGATAAGATTCCCCGAGGAAATTATAGCCATGGATATCATCAATGTAGCCGTTGGCGTCATTGTCGATGCCATCGCCGGCAATTTCACCTGGATTGACCCAAAGCACCTCTTTAATGTCTTCATGATTCAGATCGATCCCTGAGTCGATTACGGCTACAATGACCGTTTCTCCTTTGCGCTTTTTCAAAAGCTCAGAATAGGCTCTATCGACACTCATTCCCGGAACGGTATCTTGGACTAAGTCCAAATGACCCCATCGCTGCTTTTCAGATTTGGACAAATCTGAAATTCTTGGCGAAACATTAGCATAAACAATCGGAGGAGCAGTAATTACAGCAGTGGTGCTGCAACCCATAACCAGCAGCCCAAGACTCAGGCCAGCCAGTGATTTAGCAAAGGATTTGATCATAAGATAAAGGTAAGAAGCTTTTTCATCAACGGAATGCAGCTATATTTTAGTCAGCGTCAATATCTGAATCCTTTCTGAAAGGAGAAATTTTCACAAGAAATGAGGTATTCAGGTAAGCAAAAATACAGCAATTTTTTGAAGTCAATGTTAGCGATTTAAGCTCAGAGGTAAACTGCTTTTATAATCAGTTAACGCCCATGTGAGAAAAACAGCAATTGCAAAACCCAAATAAAAGTTGCGCGATAAATCACCTTCAAGGTTGCCAAGGAAGAACGCAACAGCAACTAAAGCAACTGCAACAATCAATTCAATTATTCCATGAATTTTAAAAGGGATTAATTTGAAAATCCCATATTCAAAATTCGTCGTCACGGTTAGGATCAAATGTATTATGGCTAATGCATAAGTAAAATTTGCAGTAACCTCGGGTAAACCAAATAGCGTTGGTGACAACAATAGAAATACAACAACTACATAATCAATCGCTCCATGAATTTTTGAATTAAGTTTCATAAGTTTTCTTTTATTTTGAAGGTATAAAATATTGTTGATAGCTAGTTGAGAGACGGCATAACCGATTCTGTTTCCAAATTAGCAGATGTAGCGCTAATCGAAATGCAAATATTCGGTTTTGCACTAAAATTCAATTGAAAAACTGAACTTGATATTAGAACTTTATCCGCCACATTTTCAAATCATTGTTGGATTAATCTTGCAGTAGTTTCAACAGTCTCAGGTACATTCTCTAATCCCTCCCATAAACCTAAAACTTTTTTTCAAAAAAAACAGCCCACCTATTTGCAGCTATTCTGATATAATCCATAGCGTCTAGCTAAAATAAGGTAGCGATTGAAACAGATTCCCTCCTCACTTCACCTCTTTACTATGCCTTTTTGGCTGGAGAAAACGTGCGACAAAGATGAGTACTGATACTTAAATCATACGACTATAAATGTAACCAACTACAGGCTTCCAATCCCGACTTCTGAGAAAGCGAAAACTCGTTTTAAAGAATTCGCTTTTTAGAGAAGAAATCAATTCGAACCTTGAGCTGAGCTTTTAGCAGGTAAGCATACCAAAACGATAACTATAATAGCAATTATATTATGATTTCTCATCAGATAAGTTTCTATATTTTGTTACCGCTATTACAAATTTATAGACTGCTGCGATAAGGAAGACAAAGGCGAAAATGTGAAAATAGCTTTCTTTTAAACTCTCCAAATAAAGGAGAATTTCTATAAGCAAGGCAAGAAATAGCCACATAATCCCATAACCGAACTGACCCTTTGCTATATTCTTCTCCGCACTTAGTTCGTAATCTATTTTTTCGGTGTTTATTTTTTGATTCAAAACCATTGACGATCTATAAACTTTTCTCTTGGATTATTTTTTAACGATACCTTACTACCCCTTAATTTTTTGCATCCGGTTTCAAAATCACTTTTGTCCAGCCGTTATCGCGATTATTAAAATGTTTGTAAGCATTAGGTGCCTCATCCAAAGAAAGCTGGTGAGAAATAATCGATGACGGATTAGCTTTACCAGCAGAAATTAATGTGGCTAGTTGACGGTTGTACGATTTTACGTTTGCCTGTCCGGTAGCCATACTTTGCCCTTTCATCCAAAAATTCCCGAAATCGAAAGCCATGTGGCCTTCTTTCTGCAGTGGCTCTTTTGATTTTGGATCTTCGGGAACAAACACCCCAACTACCCCAATTTTCCCAGTTGCTTTTACGGCCAATACCAGTTCGTTCATTGTGATATTTGACTGCTCAACACCATGCTTGTTACAACATTGATAGCCTACACATTCGCAACCTTTATCAGCACCTACCCCATCCGTAAGTTCAAGAACCTGCTCTACAGCGGAGCCTTTTGAAAAATCAACCGCAATAGCGCCAAAACTTTCGGCCAGTTTTAGTCTGTCCTTGTGATTGTCAACAACCATAATTTTTCCTGCTCCTTTGATCGCAGCAGAATGCGCGGCCATCAAACCTACCGGACCCGCACCATAAATAACAACTGAATCTCCAGGTTGCACACAGGCCAATTCAGTGGCATGGTATCCTGTAGGAAAAATATCAGAAAGCATAACATAATCATTTTCCTTTTCGCCTGCGTCCTCAGGCAATACCAGGCAATTGAAGTCTCCAAAAGGAACCCGCAAATATTCAGCTTGTCCTCCTTCATAAGGACCCATTCCTGCAAAACCGTAGGCGGCACCGGCCGTACCCGGATTCATGGTAAGGCAGAAAGCGGTTAAACCAGTCTCGCAGTTTTTGCATCGTCCACAACCGATATTGAAAGGCATGCAAACCATATCTCCTACTTTGAGATGAACTACCGCTTTGCCTACTTCCACTACTTTTCCCAGATTTTCATGACCGAATATTTTCCCTTTTTCAAAATCTGTTCTCCCCTCGTACATGTGTAGATCGGAACCACAAATGCATGTGGTAGTAATCTTCACCAATACATCTGTTGCTTCCTCAATCTTGGCATCTGGCATCTCCTTTACACTGACATCGTATGGGCCGTTATAAACTATTGCTTTCATAATTTTTGGTTTTTTGATGGTTTGAATTTTAACTTTACGCTCACTTTGAAAAGAAAGAGTAAGATTTTAGCTCTTCGAATGACTATACTTTCTTTTCTGACTTTGGATCAATTTTTCTAATGTCACTTTGCTAAAAATGGGGATATTATAATTTTTTACTATTACATAATTATTGGTAATAGTTACATAATTCGCACAACGAGAAAAATATCGGGCGATAGAACTATCTATTTTACTAATGGAATTGACCCATTTCTACTTCCACTCTTTCTCCAGTTCCATTTTGATGCTTTTGACAATCAAGTCGAGCGAAAGCTCAAAATTTCAGCTTTTTAAGAATACTGAAGAGGTATATTAAATGATGATATGCGATCTTGTATGCTACTGTTTTTCCACGAGATTTTTCTATTCGACATCGTTTTCCAAAGTGAATTGCTAAGCCATGGATTTTTCCTAAAGAAAAAGTATTTCCATCGCCTTTGTTGCCCGGAAATAAACTATGGAATTAAACTTAATGAGTATCCGTAATCCTGCACGTTGCCATATTTACTACTGATTTGATTCCTAAAATCCCCCTCACCCCCTTTGAGAAAGGGGGAATTTGATCCGATTTAGAATCAAGATTTAGCTTTTTTCCGGAACGTGCAACAAAGCGTACATACATATTAAGTAATACGGTAATTATCAATCAATTCTTTAATTAGACTTTCCTCTAAAAGATTATCGGTAGAAAAAACTAAAAGCTCAAGTTCAGTAGTGAAAGAGATGAATAACTCTTTGTCTCTTAAAATTCTACTTCAGTAGATTCACC
>JBBQDY010000166.1:0-7025 GCA_038320155.1 Cytophagales bacterium | reverse complement strand
TTGATCGGAAAATATGTCTATGGATTCAATTCTGAAACTTTAGAAACGGCAATTGCCAAGCTTTTGACTGCTGAAAAGAAAACCATAGCTTTGGCAGAGAGCTGCTCTGGAGGTTATATTTCTCATTTGATCACCAGTGTCCAAGGAAGCAGCGCTTACTATCAAGGCGGAATTATCCCTTATCATAATCAGTTCAAGAATCAGATTTTGGGTGTCAGTAAAGAGAATTTGAGCAGATTTGGAGCAGTGAGCGAAGAAACGGTAACCGAAATGGCGACTGGTGTTCGAAAGCTTTTCAATGCTGATTTTGGGTTGGCAAGTAGCGGAATCGCCGGTCCTACTGGAGGAACAGAAGAAAAACCTGTTGGCACGGTTTGGATCGCATGCGCAATGAATGGGCATGTGGAGACTAAAAAACTTCAGCTTACCCAAGACCGAATGCTGAACATCCAACTGACTGGCGTGGCTGTTCTTAACATGTTACGAATTTGTATTTCTCAGAAATAGGAAATAAAATTTTATCTGAAAGGTTTGGGATACTATTTGATAAAATTTAATTTTGAAACTTGAAAATAAACCCAATTAAATTATAAAATCATAACCATGGCAAGTGTAGAAATGCTAATGCCCAAAATGGGCGAAAGTATCACAGAAGGTACTGTACTCACCTGGCTCAAGAAGGAAGGAGATTCAATCGAACAGGATGAATCTGTATTGGAAGTAGCGACTGATAAAGTAGATACCGAAGTTCCATCCATCCATGGAGGCATCTTGAAAAAGATTTTGGTCAAAGAAGGAGATGTAGTAGCTGTGGGAGCTCCCATCGCAATCATAGAAACTTCCGCTTCTGAAGCTGAAGTCCAGGCGTCACCTGCTGCCCAATCAACCCCTAAAGAAAAAGTAATCCAGGCAGCACCATCGCATACCAATTTATTGGTATCGATTGAAGAACCAGTTCCTTCCGACGATTCAAGGTTTTATTCCCCGCTTGTGCAAAGCATGGCGAAGGAGGAGGGAATTTCTTCAAGCGAAATGGCTAAAATTCCAGGGACTGGAAAAGAAAGTAGAGTGACGAAGCAGGACATGCTTGCCTATCTTTCCAATCGAAATAAAAACGATGCGGCTAGTCCTGCTCCGGAAGCGCCATCTATTTCTGCTCCAAAAGTTCAGATAAGTATTTCTGCGTCTGACGAAATCATAGAAATGGATCGTATGCGGAAAATGATTTCGCAGCGAATGGTAGATTCCAAGCGAATATCTGCTCATGTGACTTCATTTGTGGAAGCAGATATGACCAATATTGTCCTTTGGAGGAACAAGCATAAGGATGCTTATAAGACTAAGTATGGGGAGGGAATCACCTTTACGCCGTTCTTTATTGAGGCAGTTGCAAAAGCTATCCGCGATTTTCCGATGATCAATATTTCCGTAGATGGAGATCGAATCATCAAAAAGAAGGATATCAATGTAGGAATGGCAGTAGCCTTACCGAGTGGAAATCTGATTGTTCCAGTTATTAGAAATGCGGATCAATTGAATCTTGTTGGCATCTCAAAGAAAGTTAATGACTTAGCCAATCGTGCTAGAATAAATAAGTTAACTCCAGATGATCTGGCCGGAGGAACTTACACCGTTTCGAATGTAGGTTCATTCGGAAATATCATGGGAACTCCCATCATTCCTCAGCCTCAAGTTGCAATTTTAGCAATTGGTGCGATTGTAAAAAAGCCAGCTGTCGTTGAGACTCCTACAGGAGATGTCATTGCTATCCGACATAAAATGTTCCTCTCTCACTCCTATGATCATCGAGTTGTAGATGGATCTCTTGGCGGAATGTTTGTCAAAAGGGTATCAGATTATCTGGAAGCATTTGATTTGAATACTGCTCTTTAACAAAAAAGACCGGCTTCAAAAACCGGTCTTTTTTTTTATCTGCTTTTGGCCACCAACTGAGTAGAATAGTATTTCAACTTCTCGGCCAACGCCACCAATCGAATCGGTTTGGTTATATAATCATCCATTCCAGAGTTCAAAGCCTTTTTTTGATCTTCATCAAACACATTTGCAGATAGTCCGATAATATAAACCGAATTGTTTTCGGGCATTTTTCGAATCTGCATAGTCGCTTCCAGCCCATTCAAAATTGGCATTTGAACATCCATCAAGATTAAATCAAAGACTTTCTCAGAGGCCAATTCGACCGCTATTTTTCCATTTTTTGCAACTTCAAAAGAATAGCCAAGTTGATTCAGCATCAAATTCATTAATTGAAGATTGAGATCGTTGTCTTCCGCAAGTAGGATTCTTAAAGGATATTCTGAAGCCATTCCAATCCAACTTTGTCGATTTATGGCAAGGGCTTCTTCTAATTTTGGATGCTCCACCGAGACCCGTTTGAGCAAAGCTGTAAACGTAAATTCTGATCCTTCATTCAACGTACTCGATATACTCAGCTCTCCACCCATCAGCTCGATCAACTTTTTTGAAATTGCCAAACCAAGCCCGGTACCTTGATAAGTCCTAGAGCTTGAGCTCTCTACTTGATAAAAAGGATCTGTAAGATGAGGGATAAGTTTATTTGGAATGCCTATTCCTGAATCTTTCACACTAACTTTCAACTGGCACAATTCTTCAACTATCTGATCGACATCAATGGTTATTTGAACTGATCCGTCTTTTGGAGTGAATTTTATTGCGTTCCCGACGAGATTAAGAAAGACCTGCATGAGCTTCTCCAAATCACCTTCAAAAGTATGGGCTGTTTGCTCCGAAAAAGTGATGGAAAGTCCAATTTTATTCCTTTTCGCAAGTCCCGATAGAATTTTTACTTGTTTTTGAAACTCAGATTTAGGTATAAAAACGCTCGATTGAAGGTCAATTTTTCCTGCTTCAATTTTAGAATAGTCCAGGATATCCTTGATAATGCCTAGCAGTGAATTACCCGAATTCTTGATGATACCGATGTACTCTTCTTGAGTTTCATCAAGCTTCGTCAGTTCTAGCAAATCAATAATTCCAAGCAACCCGTTCATTGGAGTTCTAATCTCATGGCTCATGTTTGCAAGAAATTCAGATTTTGCTCTACTCGCTTGATCGGCAGTATCTACTGCTTTTAATAACCCCTTTTCCCAAATTCGCTGGACAGTCATATCCTTTGAAATTGACATCATTTTATGCTCATCCAAAGGGAAAATCTTGACCTCAAATAATCTTTCTTCAGACTCAATTCTTGTCCTTAGGTCAACCGACTGCATCTTTCCAGTTTTTCGCGCTACTTTGAAAGTAGCGCGTATGTGTTCGCCTTGATTTTTTGGGATTACCTCTAAGAAATTTTTACCTAATAATTTAAATTTAGCTTCAATAATTTCCTTTGGCATCTTAAGTTGGTAATCAATAATTACCCCTTCATTATCGTAAATAAATATGAAGTCCGGAATATTTTCAATTAAGGTTCTAAGACGTTTTTCACTTTGAATCAATTCTTGCCTTGCGATATGACTTCTGGTAATATCTGTACAGATTCCTATTCCACCATTGAAATTACCAGCCGGATCAAAGACCAACTTTTCAAAAACCCTTAAATGAACTTTCCGATTATCGAACGAGGTGAAATCATATTCGAAATCGACATATGATTTCTTCTCAGCTAATGCTTTCTTTATCAGCTCCCTAATTCTGAACACATCTGATTGACCAGCTTTGCTATTGAATGCCTTTAAAAATCTACTTTTAGGAACCCCTAAAACGTCACTTACTTCATCAGATATTCTAGTCACCTTGCCCTTAGCATCATGAAAAAAGACGAATCCTTTCATCTCTTGCAGCAAAAGATTCTGCTGGTCGAAAAGGTCTGAAATCTCAGCCGTATTTTTAGAAAGTAACCGTTGAGATTCGAGGTTATTTTTCAACGAAAGAACAAACAGGATAATCGTACCAGTAATCAGTACGGTCAAACCAATGTAAAGCAGGAAATAAGTATTGAAAGTACTGGGCATGATGGATTCAGATTCTTCAACAAACAATAAAGCCGCTTCATCACTAATTGATCCAAAATTAAAAGGATACTGAGTTAGTATTCCACTCGCAGATTCGCCATTAAAATTCCAATCTGATTCATAAACTCCAAGTACTCCGATATTCAAATCAGCTAAAACCTGCTTTGGAACTTGCGATTCTACCGTTGCTGAGTCATCCTGTTTTCTGAAGTTCAAATCCCAAAATTCCCCATTGAGATAAAGGATTTTTACGCCTTTAGGATTGATGTAGTAGTTTTCAACATGGTCTTTTGCAAATGCAACGGGATTGAGATGAAAAAATATTCTAAATGGCTTAGTTTTCCCCTGTATCCAAAACAGAGAACGTGATTGATTCAAGTCAGGAAACTTGTCCAAATACTCCTTTCGGATGAAATCATTTCTAGGTGTCTGCGTAAATAAAAGGATGGAATCCTTGAGGTCTACATAAACCGTATCGATCAAGTCAGGATAATCTTTAAATACGCGCTTTACTTCATCAGTAAAATCCGATTTATAATCCTCCTCTTCAAGATCAGAGTCTTCCAAATAGTCCATAAGGAGTACTGAAGATTCTTCAAACTTGATCAGCTTAAGCTCCAGTCTATTTGATGCAAGCTCAGTCTGCTTCCTCAAGAACTCTTTTTTAGAGGAAGTCTGTGTGGATATAATGGCATTGAAAAAGCTAGCTCCCAAGAGAATAATCAACAGGACCAAGGTAGTACCTATAGCCAGTGTGATATAAAAATCCCTCCTGTAGCTAGTGAAAAAATTCATTTAGTTAAAGGTTAACTTCAATGAGTACCCAATCTATTAAATCAAAATATACCATTCGAGCTGATTTGGGACTGTATTCTTCAGAAAATTCAAAACTTGATTTTTCCTTAAGTAAAAACTCATCCGCCATCAACCGGACTTCTTGGTTTTTGCTATTGAAAAGATTGTAATCTGAAATTCGGAAATTATCCCCCAGAATAATCTCTTTATAGATATAGTTCTTCAATGGTGGAAAGCTCAATGCTTCAATCGCTGAAGCACCCGCAGCCACAATATCTCCATTTTTAGTAGCGATGATAAGGTTCTCCTCTTTAGTATTTAGATAACGGGAAATTATCTCATCCGTCGTGATGTCGATTCCTATCACCGAAAAAAGCTTGTCTTTTTCATAAATCGGATGAATCAATGATAAAATCCATCCCCTCCCAGCTGGATCTACATAGGCATCAGGAATCCAGACTGGCCCCTTTGATGGATTATTCTCGGCATTAGCCATATAATAAAAATTATATTTAGTCAAGTCAGTTTCCATTGGAATCAAATCTCTTGCATCATAAGCTGGAAAAACACGCGAAATCTGGTTCGAGGAATTGGAATAAACTTGAGCCACAAAACTGTATTTACTTTTAATTGACTTGAAAGCGGAATCCAATGAATTGGTCAACTTGACCTCCTCTATCGCTATTTGATCGTTTGGGGTCTTCTCGACGATGACAATTGAACTCAATGTGCTATCACCTCCAGGCAAATTAGTAGAATAGCCTCCTGCAAAAACATATGGATCAAGTTTAGGATGTTGAAGGATCTTTTCTCGATCAGCAAAAAGCTGTTGATGATAGCTATTTAAAAGAATGATTTCATTATTGAGCATGGAGAGCTCAGTTTCCATTTCTTGTACGATCTGGGATAAACTCGCTAAAGCATTTAAGTCTTTTTGAGATTTAGAATTTTCACATGAAAAAAGAATCGTAATAAAAAAAAGTAAAATCAGGCTTTGCACTTTCATGGCTTACGGTTTTGTGAAAATTATAAATTTTCCACCTGAGCACGAAATGAATTCCCCATTTCAGCAAATCTTATTTTTACCTGATCAAAAAAATCTCCTGACCAAAAGCTCTCCAGATCTGACTCCTCCAAGACATCCATTTCGCTGACCTTAAAGGTCTGCTCCATGGGACCGAGCTCATATTTGAGAATATATTTATTGTTCCAGGAGAAAACGCTGATCCTGATTTCCTCCTGGACAAATTCCTTTACAACTCTCATTCAGGTCGTTTTACCTCAGCAGAAAAGCTGATTTTCGATTGTAATGAGGAGGATACTGAGCAATATTTCTCAACCGAAAGGGCTACCACTTTAATAAATTCGGCTGTCGTTGCATCCGGAGATACGAGTGTAAACCTCAACTGAATGTCTGTGTAAAATGCCGGTACTCCCTCATTTCGATTTCCTTCCACTTCTACATAGAAGTCTGTAATTGTTCTCCGTTTTTTTCGCATCATCAAAACTGCATCCACCGAGGCACAACCTCCGACTGCCGAAAGCAACAAATCCATAGGCGATTGGGCTTTCTTCTCAGCCGCATCATACATGTCGATTTGCACTACATTTCCTTGTGGATTGACTGCTTCGTATTCGTAGTCCGCTTTCATTCGGACCGTTACATTTCTTTTTGACATTGTTATCAAGTTTAAACTTCAAGCAGGAAGACTAGTCATTAAAGACAATTTGTTCTTTCTGCTTTCAAATTTTAGAATTCAGATTTCCTTACATATTTCTTCGATACTGCCCTCCTACTTCGTAAAGCGCATTGGTAATCTGACCTAATGAGCAATACTTTGCGGCCTCCATTAATTCTGCAAAAACATTTTCATTCTTCACAGCAGCCGTTCTAAGTCGCTGAAGGTGATTAGATACTTTGTCAGGATTTGAAGCATGAAGATTTTGAAGAGTTTTGATTTGAGCTTCCTTTTCATTTTGTGTCGCTCGAATTACTTCTCCCGGCGTCACCGTTGGCGAACCATCTGAAGAAAGGAAAGTATTTACCCCAATTATCGGATATTCTCCAGTGTGTTTGAGCATTTCATAGTGAAGGCTTTCTTCCTGAATCTTTCCTCGTTGATACATCGTTTCCATCGCTCCTAAAACGCCTCCTCTTTCGGTAATTCGATCAAATTCCACATAAACTGCCTCCTCTACCAAGTCTGTCAATTCCTCAATGATAAAGGAACCTTG
>JBBQDY010000165.1:0-7052 GCA_038320155.1 Cytophagales bacterium | reverse complement strand
GTTCTGTGAATGCATTCATACGAATGGAAATCCCTTAGATGAATGTTTAAAAGAATTTGAAAAAGTGAAAAAGTAGAAGTTTATCAAAGGATCGCTTGATACCACAAATTGAAACAAGATTAAAAAATATGATTATGGCTTTGTTACACGTAGCCAAATTTAAAATTGAATTGATTCCTAAAATCCCCTCCCGATATTCGGGACAGGCACTTGCCACCTTGGAGAAAGGGGGAATTGGATCCAATTCCAAATCAAGATTTCGTTTTTGCCCGGAACGTCACTTAGCCCCTTTTTTTCAAGCTAAAAACCGAACTCATTTTTCCTATTTCCTTTTTCCTTATTTTCAAAATCATCTCATTTTTTGCCGGATCAAAGGACCGGTAGCCACATTCCCATCGTAGCAGCAAAAACCCCTACCGAAATCCCCATTGACAGGACAACTAAAAATAGAGCCACGGAAAATTTGAAACGGGGATTAATTGAGGCCTTGGCCCTAAAATAAATTTCAGCAAAAACCTGAGGCAGAATGTAGACAAATACATACAAGAAATTTAGAAAAGGTCCTGTAAAAGTCTCCGAATCAAAACCTACCGGAGCTTGATGGATCACCAGCCAAAGCATCAAAAACACCCTGAAAAACCAAACTCCGCTTATCGCCAGGAACAGCCGAATCGCCCATTTTTGATGAGTTGATAGCTTTCGTTGGACTGCAAATCGGATCGTGTAAAACGCAGAAATCAGGATAATAGAGCCATTGATCGATATGAATACTGAACCAGTCAGTCCTCCTGCAGCTTCCCTTGCCCAGGCCAAATAAAGCCCGGCAATGCTGATCAAAAATGCGGAACCGATATAGATTCTACCATTGATTCGATGAAAGCGTGGGGCTATTACTCTGATTTTGGGTAAGAGTTGGATCGGTCCACCAAGGGTGATAATCGCCGCAAATGCGATATGAGCACCAAAGATCACATTGCCGATCAAATCATTGGACAGATACCCATGAGTGGTCTGTACATTCCAGCGTTCAAAATTGCCTTGTATGCCGGAAACTCCATACAAGCGAATGATGTAATAAGCAAAAATCAATTGGCCAATAACCACTACCGCAAACCAAGCTTTGGCCGAGGATTGGAATAGTCGATCCGAAAGAGAATGGGAGACCAGGGTTGAAGGGCTCTGGTTTGAAATTGATGCGTCCAAGTTGCGGAGATTAAGAATTGGAGAAATTTCTAAATCATAAACCTAGGTGACTATAGCCCTACAAGCACCTAACAATTGTTAAGTAATTTCTTTCCGAATTCGACTGAGGCTTTCAGGTTTGATTCCCAGATAGGACGCGATGTATTTCAAAGGAACATTCCGGACGATATTCGGCTGATTTTTTAGCAATTTCAAGTACCGCTGCTCTGCAATAAGGTTTCCCAAGTCATGAATCCGCTCTTTATCCAGTTCCATTTTTTGCTGTAGGACTTTGATGGTATAGTCCTTTTGAGTTTTTCCAAGTGCAGCTGATTGATCCACGTCGTCGCGAGAAATGCGCAAAAGCTCACAATCCGTAAGGCATTGGAGGTTTTCATTGGAAACTGATCGATTCATAAAGTGAAAATAAGAGGTGAAGAAGCGAGGTCCATTATTGAGATCAACCGTCACTTCATTTCCTTTTTCATCTTGGTGAAAATTTCTCATGTAGCCTGATACGATGAAATTATGGTAAAGCGGGATTTTGCCAGCTGGCTCCAAAATCGTGTCTTTTTTCACCTGAATCGGCTTAAAAAATAAGCGACACACCGCTTTATCTCCTTCCGGGATATCCCAGATTTCATTGATATAGGAAAACATTGTATCGAAGTATTTGTCCATAAATTATTTTTGAATAGGGAGATTTCCAGATTCAGATTAGTCGAAAATATACACAATATGTAGGGATCCAAACTCAATCGATTGACTTGAAATTCGTCCTTTAGAAGGGAAATCAGCGAATGAAATCCATACTTATGGAAGATTTTCCAAATTTTAGTATCATTTCCCTATCTTCACGGACAAATAAACTCAACCCTACAAATGAAGAAATTACGCTTATCTAACCTATTTCTGCTTGCTCTTCTGGCAATTGGATTTGTCTCATGCGATCCAAAAACAGAAACCGAAGAAGCCACAGAAGTCACCGAAACTCAAGTTGAACGATTTGGAGGGCTGGCGCTCTACACCCTGCGGGACTCAATGGCAGTGAATCCAAAAGCCACACTTCAAGCTGTTGCAGATGCAGGCTATGCCTACGTGGAAACAGCAAATTATGAGAATGGATTGTTCTACGGAATGGCCCCTGCTGATTTCAAAGCCTACCTCGAATCGCTTGGACTAACTGCAAAAAGTGCCCATATGGGAATGGTGACCTTGGAAAATGCAGACCAATTGATTGCTGATGCAAAAGCAGCAGGTGTCAGTTATTTTGTAATTCCTGTGCCTCCGATGGGCATGTTTACTGTAGAAAATGGAGTTTTGGGCATGAAAGGAAGCAATCAAGAATTACTTGATGTGTTAAATACCTTAGGTGAAAAAACCGCCAAAGCTGGACTTTCATTACTTTATCACAATCATGATTTTGAATTTAAGCCGATGAAGGATGGTACGATACTTATTGATTATCTATTGGAAAATACAAACCCGGAAAATATCAACTTCCAGATGGATTTATTCTGGGTGACCAAAGCCGGCGCGGATCCACTCGCCTATTTCGAAAAGTATCCTGGAAGATTCAAAGCATGGCATGTAAAAGACATGAATGCTGAAAGTCAATTTGCTCCCGTGGGAACAGGCTCGATTGATTTCAATCGAATCTTGGCGGAAAAGGAAAAATCAGGAATGGAATTTTACCTTGTCGAGCAAGATCAGACTTTCGGGCTTGATCCGATGGAAGCAATAAAAATCAGCCACGAAGGCTTGGCTGAAATTGGATTTAAGTAAATATTTACTAAACATTTTAGCTTGTAAGAAACCAGCCGGAAACGGTTGGTTTTTTTGTTTTGAGACAAATTCACGGGGATACAAATCAGGTTCCCTATCTTAATCCGGTATGTCAGATACGACCATCTATGTCATCCTTAATCAATGCTCAAATTCAATGACCAATTTTCAAAGAGAGACGTTTCCATCCGTCTGAATATGAACTTCTTTACCATTAAAAAAACCACTGCTTAGCACAATGGTTATGTTAACTTTTAAATCGGTATTAGTCTCAAATCAATCTAGTCCGAAAATGCTGAAGAATTCAAATAATTATTCCTCAAACGTAATACCGTCTGAGTCAGCACCAAGTTTTTCCAATTGATCGCTGATATCTTTCACCATTTGATCAGGTCCGCAAACATAGAATTTTTGGGAAAAATCATGGATGTGCATTTTCAGAAAATCAATGTCAATCCTCCCATGCTCGTTTCCTGAGGTATTTTCATCCGACAGGATTGAAATAAAGTTGTCCCCAAGTAACTCTCTGAAATATGATTCCAAGATGATGTCTTTAGAAGTTTTGTTGGCAAAAATCAAAGAATTACCAGCTACTTTACCCTCAGCCTCAAGCCATCTAAAAATCCCAATAAATGGAGTCACTCCCGCCCCTCCAGCTATAAATACTCCTTTGCCATTATATTGAATTGCACCCCAAGCATCATCGAGGATCAATTCATCCCCGACTTTTAATTGATCGAGTTGGTGAGTGACTCCTTCGTGATCATGATATGACTTGATCACAAACTCTAAATGACCCGCATCAGGCAAAGCGGTAAAGGAAAATGGCCTTTTTTCTTCCTTCCATTCTTCCTGATTAATAGCTACTTCGGTTGCTTGCCCAGGTAAAAAACTATATCCGGTTGGTTTTTCGACTACATATCGATTTACATCGTGAGTAATAGATTGAATTTGGTTGATTTTGACAATGTGCGGCATAATGTTTTCTATTGTTATAAACTAAACCCTCTAAATCTCAAATGGTTAACAAAATCAGGATTATTATAAAAAATAGGAGATCAAGCATCAATTCTTTTCCTTTAAAAAAATTGCCATTTGATCGTCTCAATTAGCCCACATCCGTAAGGTGAATGAGTCAGAATTCATCAATCAAAATTCTAGATTCACCTTAAACTTTTCAACTTTAAAACCTTACTTAGCAGGAAGCACCATTCCACTTACCTCTCCAAATCCTACTCGAATTCCGTCCTTTTCACCAAATCCTTTCATGATAACGGTATCGCCATCTTCAAGAAATTTGCGTTCCTCTCCAGTTTCCAACTTCACAGGTTTAGTACCTTTCCAACTTAGTTCCAGCATAGAGCCATAAGATGTTTCATCCTTTCCGGAAATCGTTCCTGAAGCCATCATATCACCTACATTGATATTGCATCCATTGACGGTATGGTGCGCCAGTTGCTGAGCGACATTCCAATACATGTATTTGAAATTCGAAGTAGCCACCTTGGATGCCTTTTGACCTTCTGGCTGGATATATACTTCCAGTTTCAAATCAAAATTTCCGGGTTTATCAAATTTCAAATAATCTAACACCTCAGGCTCTTGCACAGGCCCGGGAATTCGAAATTGCTCCAAAGCCTCGATCGTCACTACCCAAGGAGAAATAGACGATGCAAAACTTTTTCCTAAGAAAGGACCCAAAGGCACATACTCCCAAGCTTGGATATCGCGAGCAGACCAATCGTTGAATAGCACAAATCCAAAAATATAATCCTCTGCCTCTGCGGTAGAGACTGAGTCACCCAGCTTGGTCTGCTTGCCCGTGATAAATGCCAATTCCAATTCAAAATCCAATCTACGACTTGGTCCAAATGAAGGCAATTCCATGTCTGGGTCTTTAAACTGTCCTTTTGGACGATGGATCGGTACTCCCGAGGGAATGATCGAAGATGCTCGACCATGATAGCCCACTGGCATATGTTTCCAATTTGGCAGAAGGGCGTTTTCTGGATCGCGAAACATTGCTCCGACATTGGTCGCATGCTCTATGCTACTGTAAAAATCCGTGTAATCCCCGATTTTCACAGGCAACAGCATCTCCGCTTCTTTCCGATTAACCATCACTTTGCCACGAATCGAATGATCTCGAAGCCCTTCATTTTCTGCTAAAAGCAACTGCTGTACTCGCTCACGGATTTTCCGAGTCTGCACTTTGCCTAGGGCGATCATCTCATTTAACGATTCGGTTAAAAATAGCCCCTGTGGTAAAAATAGATTAGCAAAAAATCCTTCTTGATCGAGTACACTTAGATCCACAATCTTGTCTCCGATGGCCACACCAATTCTTGGACTAAGTTTTTTATTTTTAAAAACTCCAAAAGGAAGGTTGTAAATCGTGAAATCTGAATTCTTAGGAATTTCCACCCAAGTGCTTAGGGTTTTCGTAGGGCTTTCGCTCATGTTTAGCTATTCTTTGAATAGGCAAATTTAGGACTTCAAAAGTAAAACAAAAGGAATAACTGAAATGAGCTCGAATTCACTCCTCAAATTGCTCCAAAGAAAAAAAGAGAATCATTCGAAAAACAATCCTATTCAGACTAAAGCCATTTAACTCCTTGAATTTCCTTTTCAAAGAAATAAATATTGATTATTGATCTTCATTCTTATCTTCAACTACAACCTAATTTATTTTCAATGAAACATAATTTAAGAATCCTAGGATTTTTCGTTTTGAGCTTCCTGTGCTTCTCGGCATGGGCACAAGAAAAATCCATTCTCGATCAGCTCGATGAGGTGGGAATTATTGACCAAAAAGTCATGATGCCTATGCGAGACGGAGTCAGACTAGCCACCGACATCTACCGACCAAAAGGTGATAAAAAGGTACCGATCGTCTTTTCCAGAACTCCCTATAATTTTAACACCTGGGGAAATGGAGAAATGAATACGCGAACCATGGAAACCGCCCTTTCCTGGATCAAAAAAGGCTATGCGTATGTCGTCCAAAATGAGCGCGGAAGATATTTTTCAGAAGGCGAATGGGATATTCTAGGAACGCCACTCACTGATGGCTACGATGCAGTGGATTGGATGGCTAAGCAGGCTTGGTCCAATGGCAAAGTTGGAGCAATAGGCTGTTCTTCCACAGCGGAATGGCAAATGGCCGTTGCCTCACTTGATCACCCGGCTTTAGTGGCTTTGGTTCCCCAGAGTTATGGTGCTGGAGTTGGTAAGATCGGTGACTTCTGGGAGCAGGGAAACTGGTACCGAGGTGGTGCAGGCCAGATGCTTTTCACCAATTGGCTCTACAGTGTGCAGCATGATCCGATGGCTCCAAAACTTCCAAAAGGAATCAGTCAGGAAGATTTATTGCGACTGCAGCGATTCTATGATATGTCTCCAGAGTACCCAAGAATTGATTCCAAAGCATCTTTGAGTCACTTGCCGATCCAAGACATAATAAAGGCAGCTAATGGACCAAAAGGAATCTATGAGGAAATGATCACCCGTAAGCCCAATGACCCAAAGTGGTTTAATGGTGGCTTGTACCACGATGAGCAGCCTTTTGACAAGCCAAGCTTTTGGTTTGTGTCGTGGTTTGACGTTTCCGCAGGACCAAACATCGCACTATATAATCATGTGAGACAAAACGCAGTCTCAGAAATGGCAAGAAAAAACCAGTATTTAGTCATCGCGCCAGTGCTTCATTGCTCTTATACCAGAGCCACTGAGGATACTAAAGTTGGTGATTTGAGTGTGGGAGATGCCCGATTAAACTACGATGAGATGATCACTGCTTGGTTTGACAAGTGGTTGAAAGGGGAATCCTCAGAAGTCGTATCAGAACTGCCAAAAGTCCAGTATTACACTATGGGTTCCAATAAATGGCAGAGTTCGGATGTGTGGCCACCGGCAGAGGCTGTAATGACTACGATGTATTTGGATTCGGAAGGAAAAGCAAATACTCGAATGGGTAATGGAAAGCTTACTGCTAAGAAACCTAAAAAAGATACTCCTGATACCTTCAAATATGATCCGATGAACCCAGTGGAATCTTACGGCGGAAATGTCTGCTGTACTGGTAA
>JBBQDY010000164.1:0-7060 GCA_038320155.1 Cytophagales bacterium | reverse complement strand
CTGAATAGCAAACCGACTACACTAAAAAAAATTGCAGGGACACAAAACCAGTGAATCAGCTTATTGGTGGAATTTTGATGACTTTGTCCATATTCATCGAGGAGGCTATCTATCTTTCTCATGGCATTTTGGGATTATATCGATTAGATTTATGAAAATACTAAAACTAGTCTTAAATCTATTTAATTGAGAAGGAATGTTAAGTTACTGGGAGACAAAACACTTTTTTGATTATGATCTCATTGTGGTGGGTTCAGGCTTTGTGGGTCTATCTACTGCGATTCATTTTAGGAAAAAGAATCCTAAAGCAAGCGTGCTTGTGCTGGAGCGAGGCATATTTCCAAGTGGAGCGAGTACCAAAAATGCGGGTTTCGCTTGCTTTGGAAGTTTGACAGAGATTTTGGATGATTTCTGGCAAATGACTCAGGAGGAAGTGGTCAAGCTTGTTGAGCGAAGGTATCAAGGCATAAGTGCGATTCGGAGCAAATTTGGCGACAAAGCTTTAGGATACCGTCACTCCTTCGGGTATGAACTGTTGGATAAGGAACAAACCTCGGCTTTGAATCAATTGGCAGATATCAACAAATTGTTGAAACCGATTTTCAAGAAAGAGGTATTCTCCCAAGTCAAAAAGAAGGAAAAGTTTGGCTTTTCCGATTCGATTCAATCGGTCGTGAAAAATAGTTTTGAAGGAGAATTGGATCCGGGGAAATACATGAATGCGCTTTGGGAATTAACCCAAAAGTCAGGAATCCGAATTTTGACTGGCGTTTCAGTGGTGGAAATCGACAAAGATGATGGTATCGTGATTGCTGAGGATGCCGCTGGAGAAGGCGCTTATGAATTTAAAGCCAGACAGGTGGCAATTTGTACCAATGCCTTCACTCAAAAATTATGGAATGAATCTGGAATCGAACCTGGACGTGGTTTGATTTTATTGAGTGAGCCACTCGATTTTAAAATCCCTTGGAAAGGGAGCTTTCACTTGGATAAAGGCTATGTCTACTTCAGAGAACTCGATGGGAGACTTCTCTTGGGAGGCGCGAGAAATATGGATAAAGGCGAAGAGAGCAGTACTAGCTTTGCAGTCAATCCAAAAATCAAATCCCACTTACAGCAATTGGCAGCAAATGTCATTTTTCCTGGGAAAAAGATCAATTGGGAAACAGAATGGACAGGAATTATGGCATTTGGAAATAAAAAATCACCTTTAATTCAGGAGGTTGGAAAAAAAGCAGCAGCGGCAGTTAGGCTTGGAGGGATGGGAGTAGCCATTGGATGGCAGGTAGGAAAGGAAATGGCTTCACTTCTATCCTCAGACTAATTGGTAATTTTTGTTTAGATTCAGCGATTAAAATCACCTAAATACGATTAATGCAAGGTTTGACACGTGCCCCCAAGGTTTTAGATGCCCTGATTCCCCTCGTTTTTCTAATTGTTTTATTGATATTAAACATTAAAGTTTTTGGCACCGACGGGCTTTCCGGTTCCAATCAAATCGTGTTGATTCTTTCATCCGCAGTGGCAGCGCTAGTGGCAATCGGTCGGCTGGGATATCAATGGGAAACACTTCAAGATGGGATCGTAAAGAGTATCAGTTCTGCGATGTCAAGTATATTGATTCTATTTTTGATCGGATCGCTGGCTGGCACTTGGATGATTAGTGGAATAGTTCCAGCTATGATTTACTATGGTCTCCAAGTCTTAAATCCTACCATATTTCTTTTCGCAGCTTGCTTCGTCGGTGGTATAGTCTCCATTTCGACAGGAAGTAGCTGGACAACGGTTGCCACTGTGGGAGTTGCATTATTGGGAATTGGGAAAGCATTGGGATTCGAGGAAGGGATCATTGCGGGAGCGATTATTTCAGGAGCCTACTTTGGGGATAAGATGTCACCACTTTCAGATACGACTAATTTGGCACCAGCCATGGCTGGTACTGACTTGTTTACACACATTCGATACATGGCTAAGACGACCATACCTTCGATTTCAATCACCATGATTTTATTCATAATCATTGGATTCAACTACGAGACGAGTGGAAGTGTGGACGATGTTAAAATGATCTCAGCGGTGATTTTGGAACGTTTTAATATTACTGGTTGGGTGTTTATCGTGCCTGGTGTAGTTTTGATTTTGATTATAAGAAAGGTGGCAGCAATTCCGGCTTTATTAGCCGGCACTTTATTAGGAGGTGTGTTTGCATTGATTTTCCAACCAGACATCATTCGTTTAATTGCTGGAGAAGGAGGTTCGTTTGCTTATCAAGGATTTAAAGCAGTCATGATGGCACTTTATGGTGAAGTCAGTGTAGTGACTTCCAATGATATTGTCAATGAGCTCTTGATCACCCGAGGGATGTCAGGAATGTTGAATACCATTTGGTTGATTATCTGTGCAATGGTCTTTGGCGGTATTATGGAAGTCAGCGGAATGCTACAAGTCTTGGCGGAGGCAGTGATTCGCAAGGTTCACAGTGTTGGTTCCCTGATCGCTTCTACAGCCGCTACTTGTGTATTTTTCAACATCACTACCTCGGATCAATATTTGGCCATCTTGGTGCCGGGAAGAATGTATGCGGATGTTTATAGAAAACGTGGGTTAAAGCCTGAAAACTTAAGCCGCACGCTCGAGGATTCGGGAACAGTCACTTCGGTATTAGTGCCTTGGAATACTTGCGGCGCCACTCAAGCTTCAGTACTGGGCGTAGCCACTTTGGTCTACGCACCGTTTTGTTTTTTTAATATTATTAGTCCGATCATGACGATTCTTTTTGGTTATTTGAAAATTGGAATTCACTATTATGATGAGGATGAATTAGAAGGTTAATTATGATTTCATTAAAAATTTCAAAGGAAGAGATTAACGAACTTGCACTTGGCCAGTTTGAAGGGGAGATTTTCTTGGTCGAAGACTTAGATGATGTAGCCGAAGTTGCTGATTTCCTGGCTCAGCATCAGGTTATAGGATTTGATACAGAGACGAAGCCAGCTTTCAAAAAAGGGGTAACCAACCAAGTTTCTTTACTTCAATTATCAACTTCAGCTCAGGCTTTTTTATTTCGAACCCATAAAATTGGTTTTCCGGATTTGATTCGGAACGTCTTAGAAAAAGAGAATATCGTCAAAGTCGGAGCCGCAGTCCATGATGATATCAAAGGGCTTGCAAAACTTACTGACTCTTTCTACCCAAGCTCCTTTTTTGATTTGAATGATGAGTTGAAAAAGGTCGGATTTGAAAATGTAGGAGTTCGGAATCTCTGCGGCATGGTATTGAATATGCGAATTTCAAAATCTGAGCAGGTATCTAATTGGGAAGCGGAAACCCTCACTCAAAAACAACAACGCTATGCTGCGACGGACGCTTGGGCTTGTTTGGAAATTTACAAGAAATTGAAAGCTGAGGGTTATTTGGATTCGCTTTTTTAGTCCAATATAGTCAAGGGTAAAATCTCTTGTAAGGAGACTCTGATTTGATCTTCGAGCCCTTTCCTTACTTGAATGGTCATGGTACAATCCAAGCTCATCTCTTGGTTCAAAATAATGAGTTCAAAGGTCTTGACTAATTTCATGACTTCATTCAGGTCAGTATATGGAAAATTGATTCTTATTTTCGCGGTAATCAATTGTTCGATGATCACATTTTCTGTAATCGCCAAAGCTGCTGAAGTTTTATACGCATTGATTAATCCACTTATTCCAAGCTTTGTCCCTCCAAAATATCTGACCACTAGAATTAGGCAATTGGTCAATTGATTTGATCTGATTTGACCCAAGATAGGGTCGCCGGCACTGTGGTTTGGTTCACCATCATCATTTGCACGATAATTCATCCCATCTGTCCCCAGATTCCAAGCATAGCAGTGATGTCTGGCATCGAAGTGTTTTTTTCGCAAATCTTTCAAGTGATTTTTGATCTCCTCTTCATCAATTACCGGGAAAGAATAATAAAAGAATTTGCTTCTCCGATCTTTAAAGAGCCCTGCACTTTCATTTGCTAAGGTTAAAAAAGCATCTTCAGAAGGTGAATCTGGGCTACCGGAACTGGTCATTGGGAAAATAAGATCTAGCTCGAAGTTAGAAAATTTACTTTTGATTGACTTTTATTACTTTGATTTGTCTTAAGTTTAAAGAGGACGAAAACAAAAATGGAAAAATCTATCATTCTTCAATCTCCCTATTTACTTGAACTCCCAGGGGAGAAAAGTGAAGGTGGATCGTTGAATTTCTGGCAGAATCTCACGCTTTTTCCTCAGGGGATTCAGCGTTGTTTTTGGATTACCAAAGTTGATGAACGAACTAATAGAGGCAATCATGCTCATTGGCAGGAATCTCAGGTCTTGGTTGCATTAAGTGGAAAAGCTAAAGTAACCGTTGAATCTGCAGCTGGGGAAATCTTTACCTTTGCCTTAAATTCCCCTGATTTGGGCCTTTTTGTTCCACCATTACACTGGATCAGCGTTAGTTTCTCCGTGGAAACAGTGCTCCTTGGAATGTCGGATTTAGAATTTTCAGAGGAAGATTACATACGAGATAAGCAATATTTTGAAAGCCTCAGAGAACGATACGCTTGATTCCTTGAGGTTTCGAACCTTAGAATCTGTCCCACACGCTAAAGATTATTTTTTGGCGAATATTCCTGTAAATGGATTAAAATATTTACACTTTGAAGATCAAAAAAAGGGTAAAGTTAAAATCTGGATTACAGTAGCGATTACCCCTGATCAGCATGCAATTTCCCTTCCTAATTCGCCTTTTGGAGGTTTTTGGTGTGAAAAAGGTTTGAGTTCTACAGCCTTAGACACATTTATAGAATTAGTCACTGAGTGTTTGAAGGCCAAAGGAGTCAAAAGCTTGAGCATTGTACAATCACCCAAAAATTACGAGCCGTATTCAGATTTAGTGAATTACCTCTTATTTAAATTAGGTTGGAATCTGAAGAATGTACTTAGCCATCAGTTTTATTCAGGCCCAAAAAAGATTAAAAAATACCTTCAGACTGAGGGTCCGAGAATTCGAAAAAAGTTGAAAGTCGCTGGCTTGACGACTAGTCATCATCCGATTTCAAACTTTGATTTCCTCAAAAAGATCAAAGCTTGGAACAGTCAAAAAGGCTATAAATCTTCAATCAATGAAGATCACTTGGTACATCAGGTTTCCAGCTATCCAGAACGATATTTTCTTCTCAAATTGGAGAAAGGGGAACGGGTGCTGGGTTTCGTTTTGGCGGTTTTACTGACTTCAAATTCGCTTTATTATTTTCTCTCCGGAATGGACTCATGTAAGGAAAGCAAGGGGGGAGGAGATTTTCTGTTATTCGAACTTTTTTTACTTGCGAAGGAACAGAAAGTTGATTTTATTGATTTAGGATCATCAGATATAGGAGATCGTGCGAATCATAGCCTTATGTTTTTCAAAGCAAGGTTTTCGAATGAAATTTCCAACAAAATGACCTGGAGTAAGGAATTTTAAAAATGAAGATCGCCGATCGAGTTACTATTATTTGTATTTCCTATAATCATGAAAAATGGATTGAAGAGACCCTTGAGAGTGTCAGAATACAAGATTATTACTCCAAAGAGCTCATTATCATCGATAATGGAAGCACGGATCAAACTCCTGAAATCATCCGGCGCTGGGTAAGTCAGCGATCGGGAAACATGTCCGTGCAGACAATTTTCATGGAAGAGGAAATGCCTTATTGTGGGCTCTTCAATCAATCCCTAGGTACACTTTCCAGTCAATATGTGGTTGATTTATCGGGGGATGACGTGCTTTATCCGGATCATTTATCACTTTCTATTGATCAATTGCGGAAAGCTCCTTATGCTGCGTTCGTATATTCTGATGCCTATATTTTAACTTCGGAGGGAGAAATAAAAACTTTTTACAAGCGTAATTCTTACGGTGATCTAGATGAGGAAATCGTACAGGGTGAACTCTATGAAACGCTTATCGAGCATAATTACATTTGCTCTCCTACCATTGTATTCAATGCAAAAATTTTAGAAAAGGAGGGAGGATATGATTCTGGCTTGTACTATGAGGATTTTGATATCCAATTGAGATTGGCAAGAAAGCACCAAGTCGTATTTTCAGATCATATTGGTGTGATGAAGAGACAGCATGCTAATTCGTTGTCCTCCGGACAATATCAGCGATACAAATCCAAGATGCTTCCGAGTACACTGATTGTTTGTGAAAAAGTCAAAGCCATGAATATCCATCCGGAGGAAGATAAGGCATTGGGGAAAAGAATACTCTACGAACTGAAGCATGCCCTTTGGTCGGCTAATTTTGAACCTGCAGCGGGCTTTGTGAAGCTGGGCGAAGAGATCGGCCTGAAGGGAATCAAGTTTGCTATTTATAAGCTTTGGCTCAAGAAACGCTACGACTTTTCTTGGCTATACCTTCAAATCACCTAGTTAACCTACCACCACTTCGATGAAAGGCGGATCGGCGAAATAAGTTTTGCCGATTCGTTGAATGTCCTCAGCAGTAAATCTCTTGAGGAATCTTAGTTTTTCTTCAAAAAATACGAAGTTAAGCCCAGAGAAATGAACTGCTTTAAACTGGTCAAGCAAGTCGAAAGATGAACTAAACCCGGCAAGCATTTTGCCGATTAGATAATTTCGGACCACTTCGATTTCATCTTCTCCAACAGGATTTTCTACGAGATCAGTAATTTCTTTATAGATCTCCGTTAGGCATTCCTGGAAGTGTGCTTTTTGGACATCGGCGCTAATAACCCAATAGTTGAAGTCACCTATCTCTGCCAAGCTACTGTTTATTCCATAGGTGTGACCTTTGTCCTCTCGGATGTTTTTGATAAGTCTGGATCCAAAATAGCCTCCAAGAATCGTATTGAAAACAGACAAGGGAATGTAATCCGGGTGAGTCTTAGGAATCGACCAATGGCCTATTCGAATACTGCTTTGAACTGCTGATCCTCTAAATTCCTGCTCGCCAGGACCACTTGAGATTTTTTGTAAATCAGGGATCGGTTGATGCACTTTATTTGGGACTGATTCAAGTGCTTTAACTAACTCATCCAACTC
>JBBQDY010000163.1:0-7084 GCA_038320155.1 Cytophagales bacterium | reverse complement strand
CCAGAGTGAAAATGTTGGAGAAAATGGAAATCATTGAAGTGGATGAGGTGGATACTTCAGCACTTAAACTCCGCTTTCCTCCTTCTCCCCGATCTGGAAACTATCCGGTAATCGTGGATGATATGACCAAAAATTACGGCGATCATGTCGTGTTCAAAAAGGCCGCCATGACTATCGAGCGTGGCCAAAAAGTATCCTTTGTTGGGAAAAATGGCGAAGGAAAATCAACGATGATCAAAGCGATCATGAGTGAGATCGATTTTGAGGGAAAATGTGAATTGGGTCATAATGCCATGATCGGCTACTTTGCGCAAAATCAAGCATCACTGTTGGACGAAAGTCTGACGATTTTCGAAACGATCGATCAGATTGCCGTCGGCGAAATCCGTACCAAGATCAAAGATTTGCTAGGAGCATTCATGTTCAAAGGTGACGAAATCAATAAGAAAGTGAAAGTCTTATCAGGTGGTGAGAAAACCCGCCTAGCGATGATCAAGTTACTTTTAGAACCTGTCAATTTGCTGATTCTCGATGAGCCCACCAATCACTTGGACATGAAAACCAAGGATATTATAAAGGATGCTTTAAAAGCTTTTGATGGCACTTTAATCATAGTATCCCACGATCGTGACTTCCTAGACGGACTCGTAACCAAAGTATTTGAATTTGGCAATAAGCGGGTTAAAGAGCACTTTGAAGATATTAATGGCTTCTTGAGAAATAAGAAAATTCAGAATCTGAAGGAAGTGGAGAGGTAATCGGTGTCGGATGTCGGATGCAAATGTGGAATTTGAAGAACTCCATTTGATTGTTCAGTTCTAGAGATCAACATAAAAATTTCCAGAGCAAATTCTGAATTGTTCAAGATTTAATCCCTTAAGGTTTCCTATTTGGATTCTTCCAAGTATTGAAAACTGAAAAAACCACAATCAAATTATTCTCAAATGAATAAACTATTACAAAAGGGAATTTTCTGATTCTACATTCTCGATAGAAACCTCTCTTAATTGGATATAATTCGGGAGAATTAGTAATGATGGAAAAAGCTTCTTCTACTGCGTTAAAAAATTTCTTTCCCAATCCGGCGCTGGAGCCTTCATAATATGAGAATGCTATTAAAAGATCACTTTTGGCTTCCTCTTTTATTTCAAACTTTGAATTCATTTGAGAGATTTTTTTGCTGCCTCTTTTACCTCTTCCCATGAATAGGAGATTGATTCACCTGCTAAATGTCGAGCTCTTCTATCGTCTAAGATTTGATAATCTTCCTGAGTCAGGCCAAAATCATATTTTTCATCTTCACCGGTAAGTGGAAGCTTCTTGAAAACTTCTTCTCTGGGCGCTTCTTCTACTCTGTCAACTTGTGACATTAAAAAGGAAAGTCTCAAATCCTCTTTTTCGGCAACAGACAGCACTTTATTATTTACACCAAGCTTTTCCAAAAGCTCAGTGATGAATTTGAGTTCCTTCTCATTTTTTGGATTAACAATGATTGAGTCCATATCGTAATTTTTTTAAGCAGAATAATACACTCAATTTACGGAAATCTCAAGGTGAAGATCAAATCGTCAAAAAGAACCGGCAGTTTTTCGACTACCGGTTTTTTTATGCTTCCAATTTTAAGTGGAGATTTTAAAGTCCGAAGAACCGAGGCAACCAAAGTGATATCTCAGGAAACAGCATGATAAGAATTAACGCCAAAACCATCGCAAAGAAGAAAGGCAGAAGTGGCTTGATGACTTTTTGAATGGTCGTATTCGCTATTCCAACTCCAATAAAGAGAATCGATCCGACGGGAGGAGTGCAGAGTCCAATACAAAGATTCAGTACCATCATAATTCCAAAGTGGACTGGATCTACTCCCAAAGCGGTCACAACTGGAAGGAAAATCGGTGTGAAAATTAAAACTGCTGGAGTCATATCCATGAAGATTCCAACAAATAACAAAAGGATATTAATCATGATCAAGATCACCACAATGTTGTCACTCAGTGAAAGCATGGCATTGCTGATGTTTTGGGGAATCTCCTCACTCGACATCACCCAAGACATCGCCATTGACGTAGCAATCAAAAGCATCACCACTGCTGTGGTTTCGGCAGCTTTCAGCAAAACTCCCGGTAAATCTTTCACACCAATCTCACGATAAACCAAGGATAAAATCAAGCTATAAACCACCGCAATCGCCGAGGCTTCGGTTGCAGTAAAAACACCACCGATTATTCCCCCAATCACTACTACCAACAGAAACAAACTTGGAATCGCATCCCAGAAAGTACTCAATACCAACTTTATGGAGGATGGCTCCCCGGCTGGCAGCTTTTTGATCTTCACCATAATGGCCGCAGTGATCATCAAGAATAGCCCTACCAATAACCCTGGTAAATATCCCGCAACAAATAGTGCTGCAACTGAGACGCCTCCTGAGGCAAGCGAATACACAATCAGCACATTGGAAGGCGGGATGATTAAACCTGTGGTCGATGCGGTAATATTCACCGCAGCTCCGAGCTCTTTCGGATAACCTTCCTTTTCCATTCGCTTTCCCAAAATTCCACCCATGGAAGAAGCCGCTGCCACCGCAGATCCGGCGATTGCCCCCATGAGCATAGCGGCAACCACGTTTACATGTAGTAATCCACCTGGAAGTCTCCCGGTAAGTGCTTTCGCAAATTCAATCAGTCGATTTGCAATCCCTCCACGATTCATCAGCTCGCCAGCAAGGATAAAGAATGGAATCGCCAACAAGGAAAAACTATCCAAGCCTGTTCCCATCCGCTGAGCTACTGTGGTGATTGCAGGCATACTCGCCACGGTCACCATCAATGTCAACATGCTCGATAAACCTAAACTCCAAGCTACGGGAACACCAATTCCCAGGAAAAATATAAATGAAATAACAAGAATCAATATCGGTAAGATCTCCATCAGTGGCTGGTTTTAATGGCTATAATCGATTGAGACATTGCTACGAGCTGGTAATAAATCACCAGCAAGCCACTAAACGGAATAATGCCATAAACATAGGCAAGGGGTATCTGAAGCGCCGCCGATTTTTGTCCTAAAATAAAGGTGATGTACACAAGATTGGAACCGCCGATAAGCATGATGGTCAGCGCAAACACCAAGACACAAGCATCGATGAATAGCATCAGCTTCGATTGTGACTTTTCGTTCAAACTGGTCAACAAAATATCAATCGCTAAGTGTTCTTTTTTACCTGCGACATAAGCTGAACCCAGCATTCCAACCCAAATCAGCATGTATCTGGCTAGCTCATCTGTAAATGAACTTGGATCCTGAAAAACATACCTGGATACGACTTGCCAAGTCACATTGATCACCATCAAGGCCATCAATACGACGAGCATAGTGGAAATAAAGCGATCCAATTTGGATTTGGTCTCGAGTGATAACATAGGCTAAAGTTGGGTTTTGGTTAATTGACTGCTTGGATCTCCTTTGCGATTTTATAGATTTCAGGTTGATCGATCGCTAATTGATCGTAGATACCTTTGACTGCTTCGCGGAAAGGTGCTTTATCCGGATAAGTGATAGTCACACCTGCCTTTTCTAATTCTCGCATGGATTCGGCGGTAGAAGCTGCCCAAAGCTCATATTGATAGACCGCTGATTCATCAGCTGCTTCCTGTAGCCATTGTTGCTCTTCAGGAGTCAATGACTCCCAAACCTTGGTACTCACGATGACTACATCAGGCAAGGCCGCATGCTCATCCAGGCTATAGAATTTACAGACTTCGTAATGTTTCGAGGTATACAAACTAGGCGGATTGTTTTCTGCGGCATCTACGATTCCTTGCTGAAGTGCGGTGTACAATTCTCCATAGGAAACTGGAGTTGGCGATCCACCCATAGCTTTCACCATATTGGAAGCAGTGACACTCTCCATTACTCGGACCTTCTTTCCTGCAAGATCCGCCGGAGTTACCACAGGATTATCTTTGGTGTAAAAACTACGCTTTCCGGCATCATAGTAAGTCAACCCTCTTAACCAATATTTTTCACCATCAAGAAGTAGTTGATTTCCGATAGGCCCTTCCAAGACCTTTTTCTGATGCGCATCATCCCGGAATAAATAAGGCAAGCCAAAGACGGACATCGTCGGAGCAAAGCCCTCCAAAGCAGCAGCAGACACTTTGGTCATGCCTAAACTCCCTATTTGCAGAAGTTCCAATAATTCCCGTTCCGAACCCAGCTGTTGATTTGGAAATACTTTCATTCGCAGTTTCCCATTGGATTTTTCTTCCAATCGCTTAGCAAGAAAAAGCATCGCCTCATGCACGGGATGGTTTGTCACCTGCGCATGGCCCATTTTGATCATTTTGAAATTGAGTGGACTGCCACAGGAAAAAGGAAGCACTCCTACCAGAAGTATAGCAAGGAAAAAAAGAAGGGATTTTTTCATGGGTTTATTGAATTAAGCTAGCCTTTCACTTCAGGTTGAATAATAAAGTCTAGGGCTGGCAAAATTGTGCTATTAAAGATGCTTTGATCTGGCTCATTATCAAAATCAATTTAGCTGAATGGCTTTTGACTTTGTCTAGCCGGAAGGTTTCAATCAAAATACAATTCTTCACATCCCTGGGGGAATTGATTAAAAATGCTTAAAAGCTCGAAATAAGGTCTTTTTTCTAAATGGAGGATTTAAAAAAAGTGACGTAATGATCCTGAAAACGATTCCGTAATAATCTAAAAAAATACCAGATTTTGAATTTTAAACACGCTATTCTTTAAAAGGGAATTTTATCAATTCTTTCTTTTTGGAGGAAATATAAATTGCCCGAATTAATTCTAATGACCTTCTCGAAGTTGGCCCATCCACCGAGTAATCATCCCCTGTTTCCAAACTGGAAATAAATTCGTCCCACTGTTTTTGGTGAAGCAAACCACTTATTGCCATCGGGTCTGCAGCACCGGAAGCGCTAATCACATCACTTTCTATTTTGGTAGATTTACTTCCTTTGATTTCCCACTGGGTAATTTTCCCTGCCTCCAGAATCGCGCTTCCCTCAGTTCCAAAAATCTCAATTCGCTCTGGCAGTCCTGGGTATAATGCAGTTGCGGAAGTTATATTTCCTAGTGCCCCATTTTTGAAACTAACTATAGCTACGCCCAGATCCTCTCCCTCGATTTGGTGATAGGCCGTTTTTACCTGCGCATACACAGCATCCACCTCTCCCATCAAATCCAGTAAAAGATCAATCGTATGAATCCCCTGATTAATAAAAGCTCCTCCACCATCTATCTCAATGGTCCCTTTCCAATCACTTTTACCGTAATATTCCTCATTTCGAAACCAATTCACATAAGCATTACCCATCAAAAGCTTTCCGAATAAACCGGCTTCCACTGCGGACTTCAATTTTTGATAATCTGAAGAAAAGCGATTTTGGAAAATCACTGCCAGCTTCACTCCATGAGTCTGGCAAGCTTCAATCAATTGATCCGCCCGGGCTAAAGTGACTTCGATTGGCTTCTCAATGATCAGGTGTTTTCCAGCTTTTGCAGCAGCTAATGCCGGCTCCAAATGCCGACCGCTTGCCGTACAGATACAGATTACCTCAAGGTCAGGATGGCTCAAAAAAGATTGAACTTCTGAATAGGCTTTGACTCCAAATTTCGCTTCAGCTTTCCTAGCTCGATCTGGAGAACTACTACAAACTGCTACCAACTCAGCATTTTTTATTGCCTTAATGGCAGCTGCATGAATACCGGCAATGGCACCAGTTCCGATAATTCCGACTTTTTTCATAATGTTGAAAGCGTTAATAGTTTATCCCAAAGATCAGGGTTGATGGGAATTCCTGATTTCAAATTCAAGTCTCTGATCTGAAGAACCTGCTCACCTGGATATCGAATCGACTTGTCTTCAAATACGGAAGAGGATTTCAAATCTGTAATGATTGAATCTATTTTAGACTCCATCCAATCAGTCAAATTTAATTTTGCTGGGTCAAAACAAATAAATACTTGCGAAAGGCCCTTCTCTATTCCATCCTTTCCAACTTCCATGGTCGAATTGCCTCCGGAAAGGACAGTTACAAGAAGGTCTAACATTAGCGAGAGCCCGGCTCCTTTCCACATTCCTGTGGGTAGCGCCAGATGAGACAAGAGAATTTCTTCAGGTGATTTTGTCAAATTCCCATCTGAGTCAAATCCCCCATCAAATGGTAATTGCTCCTCTTTCTTCTTGGCAATTTCCATTTTTCCATAAGCAAACTGAGACATTGCCATATCCAGCACTACATGGCCTGAACTTCGGGGAACAGCGATTACCAAAGGGTTATTTCCAAGTTTGGGCTCACTTCCTCCCCAAGCTGGCATATTGGCAATGGTATTGGTAAAGCAAATTCCGATGCAGCCTGCATCAGCGGCCTGCCAGCCAAAATTCCCTGCTCGCATCCAGTGGTTCGTATTCATCAGGGTCACCGCACTCATCCCAAAGGATTTTGCCAAGTCGATGGCCCTATCCATTGCAAATTCAGCATTTAGATTTCCTGGTCCGGATCGACCATCGTAGCGCTCCATCATTCCAATTTGGGCAATCAGTTCTGGGTCATTTTGAGGAATGACAAAACCCTTTTTGATGAAATCTAAAAAAAGAAAAAAGCGATTCACTCCATGGGAATAAACACCATCCCGATCTGCTTGAGCAAATAAGGTCGCACAGCGAATTGCTCGATCCTTTTCAAATCCCTGTTTGATTAAGCAGGAAGTAAGTAGGGCAACTAGATTTTCAAATGGGATTCTAGACTCTTCCATAAACTCCAATTTAGGTTGATTTCAACATGGGTTTTGCACGCTTACAAAGTTGAAGTGAAATACCCCAAGGATCCCGTAGCATAATCAGATGTGATCCATCGGGCAAAACTTCATCAGAAAATAGCGTCGCCCCTTCCTCAATGAGTCGATCCTTATCCGCTGTTGGATTTTCAGAAACTAAAGCCAAATGAACAGCTAAAGGATGTAAAAAATTGAAATCAAGCGTTTCACCTTTTGGATTAGTATAAATTTCAAGCATGATGGTCCCACTATCATCCGCCAAAAAAGTCATAAAGGGTGA
>JBBQDY010000162.1:0-7084 GCA_038320155.1 Cytophagales bacterium | reverse complement strand
CTGCCTCAATTACGAAGGAAAGTGGACGATAAATCCGGACAATCCCGACTTTACTTACTTTGTTTGGGATTTTGGTGATGGCACTGATACCGTTGTAGGAAAGGATGTCACTCATACCTACACCAAACCGGGAGATTATGAAGTGACCGTCTCGGCAGCCTTGAGTCCGGACACTTGTGATCAGCAGGAAGAGGTGACCTTCGATGTTACTGTTTTGGAAATCACTGCTGAATTGGTTGGGCAGAATTCTGTTTGTCCGGATGTCGAGGAGATGGTATACCGACTCAAAGATCAGATAAATGTAGACTCGGTGGCATTTACAGTAGAAGGTGGGTTGATAATTGAAAATTATGGTGATTCGATTTTGGTAAATTGGGGTCCTGCTAATCCAAACGCAAAAGTTACAGCCACCTTATTCAACGAGAATGGATGCCCCGGTTCGCCAATTGATTTGAACGTGGTCATTAATCAGCGAATCGAGGCAGAGCTTCCAACTGGCGAGATTCAAATTTGCTTTGATCCTACCTTATCTCATTTCTATGAGGCTCCAAATTTTTCGAATGGTCGAGGATATGAATGGGTGATTTCCGGAGGAAGAGTTGTTTCAGGAGGGGATCAAGGTAAAGTTGAGGTTATTTGGGATCAGCCGGGAATCATCGGGACTATTGGCTACCGAACCTTTAGCCTAGTGGATCAGCTATGCGAAGGGATTTCAGAAACTCTTGAAATAGATGTCGCAGGAGTTTTTGACTTGAAAGTCAATAATTTACTTCCGATAAAATGTTTAGGTATAGCTACAGGTGAAATTGAGCTCAATATCACTGGAGGAGTGGCTCCATATCAGATTTCATGGTCTCATGATGCGCTACTCAATGGCCAGCGAGCTGCTGGGTTGAAAGCTGGAAAATATAGTATTCAGGTAAAAGATCAGCGAGGCTGTGTCAAAATCCTGAAGGATCTGGAAATCATTGAGCCAACTCAATTGGCAGTATTGGCGGTAAGTCCTGAAGGAACCTCATGTTTCGGAAAGGAAGATGGGACTCTCAATATTCAGATGATAGGTGGCGTGCCACCTTATACCATTGAATTCAATGGAACAAATTCCTTTGTAGGTCAGCTGTTGTTGAATGATATGCCTCAGGGAAAATATACTTGGGAGGTTATCGACTTCAACGGCTGTTCGGTTCCACTGGAATTTGAAATTGTTTCTCCTCCAGCCCTAGACGTGGAGGTGAGATTACAAAAGCCAGCCTGTCCAGGAGGTAGCAACGGCGAACTTTTTGCATTTCCGGCGGGTGGTATTGCTCCTTATGTAATCACTTGGGAAAATCCAACCGGAACAAGCAATGAATCGATAGGATTGGCCAAAGGAAATTATAATATTTCTGTTTTAGATGGGACGGGTTGCGTGAGTCTGGGAACTGGAGTAGTAACTGAAGAAGCGCCAAAAGTAAGAATGCCAACAGGCTTCAATCCAAATTCTGACGACAATCTGTTTGAAGGCGTTTCGAACTGTGAGATCGATTATGAGTTGTTCATTTACAATCGTTGGGGACAGTTAATCTATACGGGTAGAGAAGGCTGGAATGGGTTTACGTTAGATAAAGAAGCGCCAACAGGCACCTATTCTTTTATGATGACTTATTCATTTCTTTTGGAAAATAAAATAGAAGTAGTCGAAAAGCGAGGAACATTCACATTGATCAGGTAAAATCAAGAGTTAATTGGGGAGATGAGAGCGAATGTGCTGATTTTAAAGGTTTTGATTTTTATTACTGTTCTTCTGAACTGTCAAGAAATCTTTGCCCAAAGCACTTTGGGAAGAGAATTTTACGTCGGTTACATGGATAACAATCGGCGGGATACCCAGCCTGATAAGACCATTATCATTATCACCGCAAACGAAAAAGCCGCAGGCATTATTACCACCCCAAAGCAATCCTTTCCCTTTTCACTCGAAGCCGGTCAGCAGTTGATTCGAGAGTTTGATGGAAATGATGAGGGCATGATTCATCGGGAATCAGGAGTAGTCAGCTTCAAATCTTTGCGAATTACCTCCTCGGGAGATCTGGTGGTTCACGCGGTTAATGGTCGCCAATATAGTTCTGATGGGACAGTGGTGCTACCCGTTACCGCTTTAGGTAAGGACTACTTTGTAACCGCTCACTTTGATGTCTTTGGACCTGGACAGGTACCAGGGAGTAACCAGAATTTCGAAAGTACACTTTTGGTCGTGGCCATTGAAAATAATACAGAGATTGAGATCGTCCCTTCGGCGAATACGGTAAATACCGTGCCTGCCGGTGCTCCCATAAATGTGACTTTGAATGCCGGTGAAAGCTATCAAATAAAAGCTAACGGAGATTTGACTGGTTCTCGCGTTCGAGTGCTGAATGATGATCCCAATGATTGCAAACTGATCGCAGTTTTTGGAGGAAATAAAACGACCAGCGCCGGTGCTTGCGGTACCAGTGGAGATCACATGTTTCAGCAGGCTTATCCTATCGAAACTTGGGGAAAATCATTTATTCACATTCCACTGGAGGGAAGGTCTTCCGGCGAGATTGTCAAAGTCTTGGCTTCGCAAAATGGTACGGTGGTCCGCTCCAATGGCGCAGTAATTGGCACCTTAAATGCCGGTAAATTTTTGAAGCTTGAATTTGGTAAAAATGAGATAGGGCTGATCGAAACCAGCAAGCCATCCACAGTGGCGGTCATCGCAAAAAGTGCCGCATGTAACGAATTTGGAATTGCTCCATTGGGAGATCCTTCCCTTTTTACACTCAGCCCGACTAATCAAATGCTAAAATCCTTGACCTTCTCTGCTGGAAAATTGATTGGAGACTTTAATCAAAATATCGTGCATTACTTGGAGATTATTGTTCCGAAGGGGACCGGGAATCAAACCTTGGTAAATGGGAAGCAAATAGGCTATGAGTTTGCAGCTATCCCCGGTTCAGCTTTCGAGTTTGCACGCGTGGTTATTAACAAAGGAGTCAATTCTGTTAGTAATCCTTCAGGTTTCATTGGATATGCGTATGGTTCAGGATCGATTGAGTCTTACGCCTTTTCAATAGGAGCGAGCCTTGAAAACATTCAATATGAGACCGAAACCGCCTATGATTTCGAAGTGGAAGGGGAGAAGATCGCTTGTCTGGATCAAGAGGGGACTTGGAAAATCATACCTGATAATGCGAAGTTTACCAAATTCACTTGGAACTTTGGGGACCAATCTCCCGAAGTTATCGGTCAGGAAGTAGCTCATAAATTTGTCAAAGAGGGCAAATTCAAAGTTATTGTCATCGCCTCAACCGGCGAAGCTCGATGCGACAGTGAGGAGAAGTTTACCTTCGAAGTAGAGGTGAAAAAAGTGGCAGCCAAACTCCTAGGCCCAACCTCTGTTTGTCCAGGCCTTGATGAATTCACCTATTCGCTGACTGATCGAATCAATTTCAAAACAGCACTTTGGGAAGTGGATGGCGGTCAAATAATTTCCCAGACAGATTCTACCATTACCGTCAAATGGGACGGAATCAATCCATCGGCATCGGTCAAAGCGACTCCAGTTGCCCCGAATGGCTGTCAAGGAGAAGTACAGGAATTGCAAGTAGAAATCACCGACTCAATACTTCCTGCGAAACCAAAAGGTCAAGAGGGAATCTGCGGGGTACAGACGGCCCCAGTAAACTATGATATTCCTTTCCCACTTCTTGGCAAAAATTACAGTTGGACAATAGAGGGAGGTCAATTGATTTCTGGTCAAAACACCACGACGGTATCTGTGCTTTGGGACAATACTGCGACAAAGCGACGGATTTTTTATGAAGAAAGCAGTGCTGCAAATCTACTCTGCTTTGGGGTTTCTGAGATTTTGGAGATAGGGGATTTTCCTGCTTTAAGTCTTGAAATCGGTGAAATCATCCAGCCTTCTTGCAAAGGCGATGCGGATGGAATCATTGAACTGAAACCTATAGGTGGCTCGGGAA
Source organism: Cytophagales bacterium (assembly GCA_038320155.1). Classification (GTDB taxonomy): domain Bacteria; phylum Bacteroidota; class Bacteroidia; order Cytophagales; family Cyclobacteriaceae; genus Algoriphagus. The sequence continues at coordinate 3,098 of JBBQDY010000162.1, read as the reverse complement.
ATTTTATATACAAGTGGTCACATGATCTGAATTTGAATTCAAAGACTGCATCTGGATTGGCAGCTGGAACTTATCAAGTAGAACTTACAGATCAAGCTGGATGTGGATCTCAAAATAGGAGTATCACGGTAAATGACCCAGAACCGCTAGTGGCCAATATAGCCTCCATTGGTTTTGAAAGGTGTTTTGGTGCATCAGATGGAGAAGTGTCTATAGACTTGAGTGGAGGAACGCCGCCATATCAAGTTTTAAATTACCAATCGGTACTAACCGAAAATCGGTTGAGGATTTTGAATCTTAGTCCTGATCAGTACATTTTTGAGGTCGTAGATTCAAAAGGCTGCGTGGTCACTATAGAAGCAAAGGTAGAAGGGCCTGAGGAATTGAGCTTGGCCTTCGAGGAAGAAAGCCCTGGCTGTCCAGGAGATCTGACTGGAGCACTGCGGGTGATTCCAAGTGGAGGCACGCCGCCATATTCCTTCATCTGGATTATGGATGGTAGTATCAATGCTTTGGCAACAGGACTGTCTTCAGGTGAGTACGAAGTGATTGTTCAAGATGCCAATGGATGTGAGTTAAGGGGTAAAGGGACGGTTTCCGAGGCTGTTCCTCAAGTGCGAATGCCGACAGGATTTATTCCAAGTCAAGGGCCTTATGCACCAATTGCAAGTTGTCAGATTACCTATAAACTGATGATCTATGATCGTTGGGGTCAGTTGGTGCACTCAGGAACTGAAGGCTGGGATGGAGGATTTCAAGGCGGCGAAATGCCACAGGGAGTGTACACTTTTGTATTAAGTTATCAGTACAACACAGCTGATGGAATCAAGTCCAGTGAGAAAATGGGTGCATTCACCTTAATTAAATAGATTTTATCTAAATATACCTAGGCATTATGAGGCTTTTGGATAGTTTTGTCTAACAAATTTTTAAAGTAAAATGAAGAAAATTTTAATCACAGGTGGCGCAGGCTACATCGGTTCTCATACTGCAGTTGAATTGTTGAAAGCAGGTCTGGAACCTATCATATTGGATGATCTTTCAAATTCTAATGCTCAGGTTTTAGAACGATTGAAAGAAATCACAGGCAAATCATTGACTTTTTATCAAGGTGACTGCAATGACCGATCGATTTTAGATCAAATCTCCAAAGAACATCAACTAGCCGGGGTGATTCATTTTGCAGCTTTTAAAGCGGTCGGGGAGAGCACCGAACTTCCATTGAAGTATTACCAAAACAATGTAGGCTCGCTGGTCACTTTATTGGCTTTTATGGCAGAAAATAAGATTCCTGATTTAGTTTTCTCCTCCTCCTGTACAGTTTATGGACAGCCGGACGTACTTCCGGTGACTGAAGCTACACCAAGAAAAGAAGCTGAAAGTCCTTACGGAAACACCAAGAAAATCTGCGAGGATATTCTTGTGGATTACGTGAAAAGCAAGGCTGGGATTCGAGTGATTTCACTTCGATATTTCAATCCTGTTGGCGCTCATCCAAGTGGAAAAATAGGTGAATTGCCCATTGGAAAACCAAATAATCTGGTTCCATTCATAACCCAGACTGCCGCAGGAATTCGCGAGAAACTTACAATTTTCGGAGACGATTACGATACCACAGATGGATCTTGTGTTCGGGATTTTATTCATGTGATGGATTTGGCAGATGCGCATGTGAAGGCTTTCACTTATTTAAATGAAAAACCTGCTGACTTCTATGATGTATTTAATGTGGGTACTGGAAATGGAAATACAGTTTTGGAAGTGATTCGTACTTTCGAAAAAGTGAATAGCGTGAAATTGAATTATGAAATCGGTCCAAGACGCCCTGGAGATGTGGTAAAGATCTGGGCAGATACCGAAAAGATCAATGCGGTCTTGGGATGGACTCCGTCGAAGACGCTCGAGGATTCCATGCGCGATAGCTGGAACTGGGAGAAGGGTTTAAGCCAATAATTTTGTGTATTTCCTAGATCAATGGATAAATTTCAAATCTAGCGATTCGCCCTTTTTTCAATGTGTTTAGGGGGATTTCTCTACCCTAGAATCAGGCTTTATTTTGATACATGCACTGATGCGAATCCACTGATAATTTTCTGTAAAGGATTTTCTAGATAACTAAAAAAAAGGAGCGAAACTCGCTCCTTTTTTGATTTTATGAATTACTTCTCCCACCACACTTTACTGTTGATATTGTCACCACCCATCCTACTGGCAGCTTCCGTGTAGTTTGCTTTGTTTACCGCTTGCTCGGATTCTGGATAAAGGTAACGCACAGGGTATTTGTCATCGTTCAGGTTGTCTGGCCCAGGAGTTAGTTTTGGAATTCCTGTTCTTCTGATTTCAAACCAAGCTTCGTGACCGTTATTGATCAGGGCGAGCCATTTTTGAGTTAGAATTTTGTTGAGCTCATCTCCAGGGGTCAACTTTACTGTAGTTTGTGCTAAATACCCAATAGGGAGAGGAGCTTTGAAATAATCGAAACTAGCCTTGATTCCGGCTTCATAATAGCTAGTTGCATTTCCGGAAATATATCCTCTTGAAGCCGCTTCTGCCAAGGCAAATTGAAGTTCTGCATATTGCATAAACTGCGCATCCACCCCATTTGGTACATCTCGGAAGATCGCCCCGAACAGGGAAATGTCATTCAATTTGATTGCTCGTTCATTGATTGTCTCCCGGTTTAATCCATTTTGAAGACCTTTGAATTGGGGTGTTCCAGCTGTTACACTTAGCTGTGAAGGTTTATAAAGAATAGCCTGCCTTGGATCATTCCAGGCCTTAAGTACTGAATCCACGGTCTTTGTCATCCGATGTTCCTGATATAGGCCAAGAGCTGACTGGGACATTGGCCACTGATTTGGTGCTGAAGTCAAATAAGGCACGACAGCATTGTCCTGATTATTTCGCATGAAGTAATTCTCAGTGACTAAGGCCTGCATTTCTGAATAGTTTGTCAATTTTTTGCTTATCCGAAGCATATATCTCAATCTAAGCGAATTTGCAAATCGACGCCATTTATCGTGATTATTGTTAAACATCATGTCGCCCTGAATGCTTGCTGAGGTGTTTTTCAAGGTTTCAGAAGATCGCTTTAGTAT
>JBBQDY010000161.1:0-7107 GCA_038320155.1 Cytophagales bacterium | reverse complement strand
TTTCACGAATCCTTTACTGGTAAATTTCAAGGAGTTCTGTAAAACATTCCCAATTATTTGTTCGATTCTGGCAGGATCTCCAATCAGCTTTTTGCCGACTGGATTCAATTCTTCTACGATAAGATCCAATCCTTTATCTTTTGCTTGTTGCGAAGCTTTCTTTTTAAGAGTTTGGATGATTTTTGAAAATTCAAATTCGACCTTATTCAGCTTGAGTTCGCCTTTCTCAATTTTTGAATAATCAAGGATATCATTAATCGAATTCAAAAGATTGAATGAAGAATACTTGATCACTTCAATATTGTCTTTGATTTTTGGGTCAGGATTTTCCTCAAGAATACTTTGAGAGAGACCTAAAATAGCATTAAGTGGAGTCCGAAGCTCATGACTCATATTAGAGAGGAAGTAAGACTTGATCTCATTGGACTCCTCAGCTCGCTGCAGCGCCAGACTTTGCATTTTCTCCTTTTCAGTTTTCAGAATGCTGATACGGTTTGCCATGGATAGGGATAGGAAAATAATTTCCAGTCCAGTTCCAATTTTTGAGGCATTCGCAGTGAGAAAAGAGTTTTCGATCACCGAAAAATTGTTCAGAATAAAAATGATAAATCCTAAAGTCAAAAACCCAATACCAATCGTAAAGTAGGCATCCACTCGATATTCAGTCCAGTAGGATCGGATCAAAGAGGTTATCACCAAAACCAGTAGAACCAATCCGACCAAATTGATCAATGGATAATAAATAAACCGAAATTGATCCAGAAAAATTATTCCGATTAAGATGACAAGTGTCAAGCCAAGCAACACAGTATAAAGGCGATTGAGCACTTTAGAAAATTTAATGACTTGGATATACACTTGGGTATACCTTCCTAAGGCTAAGGTCGATAAAGCCGCAAAAATCAAAATTGATCGATCGCTAAAGGGGCCTGGTTCTTTGGCAATGTATTGAAAGAAATATCCGTCTAAACTAGAATGTAAAAGTGCTATTGTAAGGACATAAGCACAATAAAGAATAAAACTTCGCTCTTTGATGCCGAAGAAAAAGAACAAATAAATAAATCCCGCAAGACAAAGAATGCCATAGAATACTCCAAAAATTAATTGTTCGAAGCTGGATTGACTAGTTAAGGAAGCTACATTATGAATTTTGAGCGGAAGGTTAATCACTTCCCCATCGCTTTGGTATTTGATATAAAAACTTTTGCTCGCTGCTTTTTCCAAGGAAATCGGGAAGATCAGTTTTCGATTGGGGAATGGCCGCGAGGCAAATGGAATCATATCTCCATTGACTTGCTCAGAATAAACCTGGCCATCGATCACTTCATACAAGACTACTTGATCGGTAATCGGTCTTCCGGTTTCGAAAAAGAGATTCTGATCAGTTTCCGAATTATTTACCAGTTGAAATTTTAACCAATACTCATTTTTAGTAAAACCCAAATTGGATTCTTCCTCCAAATTTCCACTAAATGCCAGATCACTCTCATTTTCCAAGATTTCCTGAATCGTAAAAGTTTGTTCACCAGCATCAAACAATACAGTTTGCTTATGAACAGAAACAGGAAATTTAGCTTGAGGAGGGATAGAAACCTGAGCTAAGGCACTAATCGGAAAGAGTAATAGAAGTAAAAGCTTTTTCAACAGGGTGATGTTTTTAGCGATTAATTTGAACTATATACGAAATGGGTTGAGAAAATGGATTTGAAAAGGTCAGTACTTTACTTCTTAAACCAAGAATCCTGGGTCTCTATATTTTGGATTGGGATAGGTGTAGAAGCCCTCACCGGTCTTTTCGCCAAGTTTTCCCTGATCGATATAGGTTTTCAAAAGCTTGGCAAAAGCCTGAGAAGCTGCGTCCGGCATATTGTGCGTCACATGCCATGCTGTCTCCAACCCGATGCTGTCCAAAATCCCGAAAGGCCCCATTGGCATATGGAAATTCACCATCCAGGATTTATCGATATCCTCAATTTCTGCGACATCCCTGGTTTTTAACTTTCCAGCCGCGCCGATCAAAGCCATAAGCATGGTATTGAAAATGTAGCCTGGATTTTCTTTTTTGACCAAAACAGGAACTTGGTTCAATTTCCGTCCAAGGGTTTCCAATAGCGGAATCAAATCAGGATCCGTACCCGGATGAGGCATGATATCAACTATGCGAGAGTAAAATACATCGTGAAAGTGGAATGCGCAGAATCTTGCCGGTCTTCCTGATTCCTTCGCAAACATGGAAGGTAGTAGGTAGGAGGTGTTCGTGGTGAATATTGTCCTCACTGGTGCGATTTCTCCAAACTGCTTCCACACTTTCTTTTTCAATTCAGGATCTTCGGTCACGCTTTCATTGATTAAGTCCGCGTCTTCCACCGCTTCCAGAGGATTGAGTGTGAAGGTAACTCGTGCCAAAGCCGCTGTTGCTTTGTCCTCGCTGATTTCATTTGTCTTTTTCAACTGATGAAGAATCTTCTGCATCGTATTTAATGAGAAGTCCAAGCTTTCCTGCTTGATGTCGTAGACGCTAACTTGATAGCCGGAAATGGCAGATTGTAAGGCTACGCGAGATCCAAGAGTTCCTGCACCTAGGATGCAAATTTTCTTAATGTTCATATTATATTTTTTGTGTTTCTAAGCTGTTGAGTGCCATTTTTCCAGACGCTTCCACGACATGAATCAAGGCTCCAAATCGAGGATCATTTGCATTTCCCTCTTTAAATCTTTTATAAATCTGTTGAGCAATCACTGCCACTTTCACGATTCCGAAGATGTAATAGAACAGGATTTCACTTAAGTCGAGCTTGCTTTTGAGCTTGTAATACTCAATCACTTCAGCGCGGGTCATATTGCCCGGGAGATGTGAGCAGTTGAATAATTTTAAAATGTCTGGATCTCCAGCTTCACACCAATAAGCTAGGGTAGTTCCCAAATCCATCAGCGGATCGCCGACTGTTGCCATTTCCCAATCCAAAACCGCTTTTATCTGAAGGGTTTCTGGGTCCAAGACAAGGTTGTCATATTTGAAATCATTGTGGATGAATCCGCTGTTTTCTGCCTTTGGAAGATTGTCTTTCAACCAGTCAATTGCTTTTTCCAAGGCTGGAAGTTCATTCGTCTTTGCTCGGAAGTAGCGATCCGTCCAACCTTCTACCTGTCGCTGTACATAGCCTTCGGGTTTTCCTAATTTGATCAGACCAGAGTTTTCTAATTCTAAGGAATGTAACTCAATCATGCAATCGATGGCGGCCTTTGATAAGTTATGAAATTGGGCTGGGCTGATTTCCAATTCGAGTGGTAGCTTACTCCTAAGAATCAAGCCATCTACATATTCCATTGCAAAGAACGGTGCTCCGATGATTTCAGGGTCCTCACAAAAAAGAATGGGTTTCGGCGCTTTAGGATAGTTTGCTTTTTCCAAAGCCTCGAGGATACTTAATTCTCGGCCCATGTCATGGGCTTTACTGATTTTCTCCCCAAATGGTGCACGGCGGAACACAAAAGCTCTTTTTGCTCCTTGATATTTGAAAGTCAAGTTGGAATATCCACCTTTAAATTGAGTGAAAGTTACTTCTTCGTCATCCCCGCCAAAGTGAGCATTCACATAGTTACGAAGTTTATCAAAATCGAATTCCTGATTCATTTCTTAGGCTTTTTTTGGAAGGTATGCTTTTAAGATACTTCTCGCCAAAGAAGATTTATGCACCTCGTCCGGCCCATCATAGATCCGAGCGCCACGCTCATGACGGTACCAAAAGGAGAGTAAGGTGTCATCTGTAATTCCTAGTGCACCATGAACCTGAATCGACCTGTCAATGACTTTCAACAAGACATCTGCTACAAAAAACTTAATGGTGGAAATATCCTCACGAACTGCTTTTGCACCTTTTTCTTGCATTTGTTGGGCAGTGTCCATGACCATCAATCGACTGGCTTTGATCTCAGCGCGTGATTCAGCGATCCAGTTTTGGATGGTTTGCTTGTCCGCAAGGGCTTTTCCATGATCCAGTTGACGGCTGACCGCACGGCGACACATCATATCAAAGGCACGTTCACAGATTCCAATCCATCGCATGCAATGGTGGATTCGCCCAGGTCCAAGTCGCTCTTGGGCTAAAGCAAAACCTTGGCCTTCTTCTCCGATTAGATTTTCCACAGGCACCAAGCAATCTTCAAATTTCACTTCAGCATGGGAAAGGTAATCTTCACCAGCCTCGCCCATAATCGGGATATTTCGGATGAATTTGTATCCAGTGTTATCCAGCGGGACGATGATCATACTCGCCCGCTGATAGGGCGACTCTGCTTCGGGATTTGTCACTGCCATCACTATCGTGAAAGCCGCACCATCAGCCGCTGTGGTAAACCATTTGTGGCCATTGATGCGATATTGATTGCCCTCGCGAACCGCAGTTGTTCCCATATTGACGGGATTGCTGCCAGCAAATTCAGGTTCGGTCATGGCGAAGCAACTTCTGATCTCTCCCTTTTGGAGTGGTTTTAAGAATTTATCTTGTTGGTATGCTGATCCGAAAAGATGAAGCAATTCCATGTTGCCGATATCAGGAGCATTACAATTGAATACATAGTGTCCAAGTGGACTATGTCCCAAGATTTCAGAGACTTGGGCAAATTGAACCAAATCCAATCCCACGCCCCCTTCAGTAGGAGATAAGTGCGGGGCAAATAAACCTTCAGCTTTGGCTTTTTGACGAAGTTCGTTTAGGTAGGGTAAATATTCCCGAAAAGGACCCTGAATGATCTCCAGGTCTTTTGGGAAAAGATGAGTTTGAACAAAGTTGCGATAGCGATCCAGCAAAGCTGCCAGATCACCACTAAAGGTAGTTTGGGTTGTCATAAAATTTAAATAGTAAAACCTCCATCCGCTGTAAATACCGCGCCTGTGGTATAGGATGAGGCATTTGAGGCTAAGAATAGCGCCATTGCTCCGATTTCTTCTGGAGTTCCAGCTCGCTTGATTGCCAATTGTTTGATAATCATGGACATGATTTTATCATTGGTCCAGAGTGCCTCAGAAAATTTCGTTTCGATCAATCCCGGGCAGATCACATTGACTCTAATCTTGGACTCGCCCCACTCTTTTGCAAAGACTTTGGTCAGTGAGATCAAAGCTGCTTTACTCACAGAGTAGATGCCCAAGCCATGTTCGGGAGAGATCCCCCCGATCGAACTAATGTTGATCACTGATGCTGCGGATGACTTTCGAAGATGGGGGAAGGACAATCTGCACAACTCAAATGGAGCTTTGAGATTTACATCCATAATCTTGTCGAAAGCATCAATGCTGGTTTCATGGACCGGCCCAAAGACAGGGTTTGAAGCAGCATTATTGACAAGGATATCCAACTGGCCGTAGGTTTCAATGGTTTTCTCCACCAAGCTTGGAAGTTCATCCATCTTTCCTACGTTGCAGGCAATGCCGGTAGCTTCATAGCCTTTGGACTTTAATTGTTTTGCCATCTCATCCACTGCGTCTTGTTTTCTGCTGCAGAGCACCACTTTTGCTCCTGCTGCTGCAAAAATCTCAGCAATACTAAATCCGATCCCTTTGCTGGCCCCGGTGATCAAGGCTACTTTGCCATCGAGTGAAAAAACTGAAGATAAATCCATAATAGTAGGTTTTTGTTAAGGACTCAAGTTATAAAAAAATAGAAAGGAGGGAGGACAAAAACAGAATATATCGATAGTTTTAAGGAGAATTAAATTCGAAAAAACTTAAACCAATCAAACCGATGAAAGAGGTAATTTTTGAACAAGTAGGCATGCCGAATGAAGTTTTGACTTTGAAAGAGGCTGATCTGCCTGAACCTAAAGCACATGAAGTCCAAATCAAGGTGACCGCTCGGAATATAAACCCATCTGACATCATGTTTATTCGGGGGATGTATGGCATCACTCCAAAACTACCTAGTAGTGCAGGATTTGAAGCCTGTGGAGAAGTAAGCAAATCAGATGAAGCAGGTAAATTTGCTGTTGGGACGCGTGTGATGTTTTCCGCCCTTGGGACTTGGAGAGAATATATTTGCATCCCAGCGGCATTAGTGATTCCAGTGCCAGAAGGGATGTCGGATGAAGTGGCCTGTCAAGCTTTTGTCAATCCCATGACGGCATATGGCATGATCGAAAAGAGTGGATTGAAAGCCGGCGATTGGTTATTAATCACTGCCGGAGCATCTGCTTTTGGAAAATTTGCAATTCAGATGGCAAAAGCAAAAGGGATCAAAGTTGCCTGTACAGTTCGCCAAGATGCTCAGAAGAGCTATTTGGAAGATTTGGGAGCCGACTTAGTCATCAATACCGAAACTGAAAAACTTCAGAAACTGATCACCGAACATACTGGTGAGGGAGTATCCGTGGTATTCGATGCAGTAGGAGGAGTGCTTGGAGCCAAAGCTTTGGCATCCATCAAAGCAGGTGGTAGAATGATGGTTTTTGGATTACTGAGCTTGGAAAATATCCCACTGAATAGTGGACTCTTGATTTTCAAAAATATCTCCGTTGAGGGATTTTGGCTGTCTACCTGGATGGAAAGCATGGATGATGCAGCCCGCAAAGCAGCATTTGGAGCTGTTTTCGGATTTTTGATGGCGGAGACTTCTCAAGTCGATGTTGCGGCTAAATTTCCTTTAGAGCAATTCAACGAAGCGCTGGAAGCATACGAAAAGCCGGGTCGAAATGGGAAGATCTTATTAGTGAGCTAAAGGCTAGAATCTGAAGGAATTTTAATTAAAAATTGCTTGGTGAGAATTAAGCAATTTTCAATTTCTTCAAAAAAATGCTTCGGAAAACTCGGGAATACCCATCTTTGTATTTTTAAATCAAAACACTGAAACATGAATTGGGACAAGCTGGACAAAGAGCTGACGGAAATAGTTGAAAAAAGGAATCAATTGGCAGCCATGGATTATAGCCATGCGGCTTACGATGATCTGGAAGAGGAAATTCATGATTTGGAAGATGATTTCAATGAAAACTATGAGGCTGTCCTCGAAGGACATCTAGAGAAAGTTCAGGAGAAATTGAAGTCAGATACAGATGTATTGCTTCCAACGGCTTATATCGCCAATCATTACAAGCCTTTGCTACCCGATGCGA
>JBBQDY010000160.1:0-7107 GCA_038320155.1 Cytophagales bacterium | reverse complement strand
CAAAACTGCATCCCAAGTGGTACACTCTTCGATATCTCGATAAATCCGATTTTCTATAAATATTTTTTCCAGTGAGGAGAAAAGAAGTTTTTCAAGCAATTCAGCTTTACGAATCTCCAGCTCCCGCTTGAGTAGCTGCTTGGTCTGCTTGGTATTGTATTCTAGGATTTCATTTACCGTGATGAAAACCGGAGAATCCTTCACAATCACGCAGGCATTTGGCGAAATGGAAACCTCACAATCCGTAAATGCATAGAGTGCATCTATCGTCACATCAGGTGAAACTCCCGGAGCCAATTGGATCGCGATCTCAACGTCCTTTGCAGTATTATCTACTACTTTTTTGATTTTGATCTTTCCTTTATCATTCGCTTTTAGGATAGAATCAATCAGTGAATCTGTTGTTGTACCGTAAGGAATCTCTTTAATTAATAAGGTTTTACTGTCCTCTTCTTCTATTCGAGCACGAACCTTAATTTTCCCGCCCCGCAGGCCTTCGTTGTATTCCGTAAAATCAGCCATGCCTCCTGTAATAAAGTCGGGCATGACATTGGTTTTATTTCCTTTTAGGATTTCAATTGACGCTTCGATCAGTTCAATGAAATTGTGTGGAAGAACCTTTGTGGATAATCCTACAGCAATTCCTTCTACCCCTTGGGCAAGGAGTAATGGAAACTTTACTGGCAGCGTAACGGGCTCCCGCTTACGTCCATCGTAGCTAAGTTGCCATTCAGTCGTTTGTGGATTGAATACTACTTCCAATGCAAACTTGGATAATCGCGCCTCGATGTATCGGGCAGCAGCTGCGCGATCACCAGTTCGTACATCACCCCAGTTTCCCTGAGTTTCGATCAGAAGTTCTTTCTGCCCAATATTGACAATGGCATCTCCAATCGAAGCATCGCCATGGGGATGGTACTGCATAGACTGACCGATGATGTTGGCGACTTTATTGAATCGGCCGTCATCCATCTCCTTCATCGCATGCAAAATCCTACGCTGAACAGGCTTTAGACCATCTTCGATCGCCGGGACTGCTCGCTCAAGGATTACATAAGAAGCATAGTCTAAAAACCAATCCTTATACATCCCCGATACCGGAACTGCGTTATGTAACGATTCGTCTGAATCCAATGGCTTATCTAGTTCTTCACTCATGTAGTTTATACCGTTTGAAAGTTGTGGTTTAAATCCGCTTACACTTTCCTTTTACTTTTGATCTTTAATTTAATCGGTACCTGATTAGGCAGCTTCATCCTCTTCTGTTCCTACTCCTTTAGGATCATCCAAAGCCAAATCCTTTTCAACTTTCAAGTTCTTTATGATGAAATTCTGACGATCAGGGGTGTTTTTCCCCATATAGAAGGTCAAGAGATCCGGAATCTTAGTTTCCTTATTTAGGATAATCGGTTCTAATCGTATGTCTTCACCGATGAAAGTTCCAAACTCTTCGGGAGAGATCTCCCCCAGCCCCTTAAATCGAGTGATTTCGGGCTTATTTCCTAGCTTATGAATTGCTCGTTGACGCTCCTCATCAGAATAGCAATAGATGGTTTCTTTCTTATTCCGCACTCTAAATAATGGAGTATCCAAGATGTACAAGTGACCATTTTTCACCAAGTCCGGGAAAAACTGAAGGAAATAAGTCATGATCAGCAATCGGATGTGCATCCCATCGACATCAGCATCGGTTGCAATTACAATTTTCCGATAGCGAAGACTTTCTATTCCATCCTCGATATTCAGCGCATGTTGGAGAAGGTTAAATTCTTCATTTTCATAGACCACCTTCTTCGTCATTCCAAAACAGTTCAAGGGCTTTCCTCGAAGTGAAAACACTGCTTGAGTTTGCACATCACGTGATTTGGTGATCGAACCTGAAGCTGAATCACCTTCTGTCAAAAACAACATGGTATTGTTCTTGGCATCTTCATTTGCCTTTGGATCATCGTAATGAACCCTGCAATCCCTCAATTTCTTGTTGTGGAGATTTGCTTTTTTTGCCCGCTCATTAGCCAATTTCTTGATTCCTGAGATCTCTTTTCGCTCACGCTCTGACTGAAGAATTCGCTTCAACAAGGCATCCGCTGCAGCTGGATTTTTATGCAGGTAATTATCGAGTGCAGTTTTGACGAAGTCATTGACGAATGTTCGAAGCGTAGGTCCATCTGGTCCCACGGATTGCGAACCCAGTTTAGTCTTAGTCTGAGATTCGAAAACCGGCTCCTGCACTCGCACGGCGATCGCAGCTACCACACTTTGACGGATATCCGAAGAGTCGTAATCTTTTTTATAGAATTCACGGATTGTTTTTACAATCGCCTCCCGGAAGGCTGCTAAGTGTGTCCCTCCTTGGGTGGTATATTGACCATTAACGAAAGAGTAATATTCTTCACCGTACTGATTCGAATGGGTAATCGCCAACTCGATATCATTTCCTTTCAAATGAATAATCGGGTAGCGAATGGATTCCTCATCTACTTTATTTGACAAAAGATCATAAAGTCCTCGGTCTGAAAAATACTTCTTGCCATTGTAATTGATGGTAAGCCCAGCATTCAAAAAGGCATAGTTCCAGATTTGATTTTCGAGGTATTCGGGAATGAAATGGTAGTTTTTGAAAATTCCTCCATCTGGAGAAAAGGTGATTTTGGTACCATTTCGATCAGAGCTTTTTCCAATAGCGGCGTCATTGATCAGAATCCCCTTTTCAAATTCCGCCACTTTGACCTCACCTTCCCGGAAAGACTGTACTTTGAAAAAGTCTGAAAGTGCATTCACCGCTTTGGTACCAACACCATTTAATCCAACAGATTTTTGAAATGCCCCTGAATCGTACTTACCACCAGTGTTGATTTTGGATACACAGTCAATGACTTTTCCCAGAGGAATTCCACGGCCATAATCTCGAACCTCAACTTTGTGCTCGGTGATTTTCACATCGATCGTACGACCAAATCCCATCATGTGCTCATCAATGGAGTTATCCAGAACCTCTTTGACCATCACATAAATTCCATCATCATGTGCGCTACCATCGCCAAGTTTACCGATATACATTCCCGGCCGAAGTCGAATATGCTCTCTCCAATCGAGAGATTTGATACTGTCTTCGTTGTAATTACCTATTTCTGCCATCTTTTGAATTTATACTTAGAGCGACTGCTGTCGGATTTGCTTGAATTTCCCCGCCAAAATAATGAACAAACCGATAATCCAAATTACAGAAAGCGAGGGGATCAAATAAAAGAAAAAATTGAACTTAGTGGCTGCTATTTCTTCCTGATTATTGATCGCATGGGTGTAAAAGACCATCATGCTCAAGCTTATATTCAGAATTCCCCCAAAGGAGTAAAACCAACCCAGGAAATAATCCCTGTATTTATCTGCAATAGGGAAAATCCGATGTAATCCTCTGTGAGTTTTGGTTTCAAGTAGCTTTGGAGGAAGTAAAACCAGCCCGTTCAAGATTACAAAAATTCCGATCATTGAATAGAAAAAGGTTTCTTTAGAGATCTTGTTGATCACCAAACCATTGTCATCCAAGCCATAGCCAACTGACTCAGCCATTGCAGAATAGAAGTAAAGTAAGAAGAAAATAAAACCAAAAAGGGATAGAAAATAAAATGCTTTTCCAAATCGATATAACATGCTAAGGGGGATTGAAGGTGCTAATATAACCAGATTAGCCAAACAGAATTGGACTCTATGATGTTCGCTTTATGTTTATATTTGACAACTACTTTCGGAAAAATCTTCAAAATAATGAAAATCAGAGGCATTTGATAAAAGTAGGAAGCAGCCTTCCGGTAAAAGATTTTCCAAAGTGACTTCTCAAATTCCCCTGTGAAGAAATCAACATTCCCTATTTTCTTTGTTCCCATTCAATCTCAAATTATGTTCAGACCTTTTGGCCTTTTGCTTTGTATCGTTGGAAGTTTATTATTCCTTGCCTGTAGCAGCAAGTTGGATACCGGCAATCTAAATATGGAGAATTGGAAATCTGACCGATACGGTTGTGAAGGATTGCGGATTCAGGATCTAGAGGAGTTGCAGCGAATCAAGAACACTTTTCTCGGTGCCAATAATCAGGCTTTGATCAAGACTTTTGGTAGACCGGATCGTGTAGAATTGGTTGATAAAAGCCAAAGTTTTTTCTTTTATTTCCTTGAGCCAAGTATTCAGTGTGATGGGGTGAAAATAGAAAAAGAACCTCTAAAGATTCTTTTTCGAATGAACGCGATTAGTAAAGTTTCTGAGGTAAATATTACAACCCAGAACCCATAAAGCAAAGCGCAGCTGCACCAAGTGTACCTGCATTATTTTCTAAAGTTGCTTTCTTAAGTTTCAGATCCTTAGCATAATAAGGTGTCAAATATTGCTTGATAGTCCGATCAAGTGTCGGCATCATAAATTCCAGCCCCGCGGAGATTCCTCCGCCGAAATACACATCCGTCACATCCAGAATTCGGATGGTGGACACTATGGATTCTCCCAATATTCTTCCTACCTCCTGGAACACCATCAGAGAAACCTGATTGCCAGCCTTGGCAGTATCCACCAGTAAATGGGTGCCGAGCTCTGCTCCGATCAAGCTTTCGGCCTTTTCAGGATATGCAGAGATCATTCTTTCCATGATTTCGAGAATACCTTTTCTCCCAATTAATGTTTCTAATCTGGCTGTTCCCTGAGATAGCATGTGTCCCATTTCCATAGCATTGCCTCTGGAGCCTTTGAAAACTTGGCCGTCAAGCAGTAATGCACTTCCGATACCGGTACCCATGGTGATGAAAATAAAATTTTCTGCAGGATTATCCTTTCCATAATAGAATTCGCCCATCGCAGCTGCAGCAGCGTCATTTTCTAGATAAAAGTCATGCTCAGGATAGGCAGTTTCCAGCCCTCCTTTTAGATTGAATCCATTTAAGGAAGGTATTGCAGGAATCTCAAGTGTAGTAGTTCGATCTTTGGAAATCAAACCTGGAAGTCCAATCCCTATTTTTTGAACTGAAGGATATTTTTCAAGGTATTTACCAAGCGCTTTGATAAAGCACGGCCCAAATCCCTCAGGCGCATCTCGATAGGGTCTGGTATCTTCTTTTTGGAAGTCTAATATCTCCCCTTTTTTATCGACTAAACCGATCTTTAAATGTGTTCCTCCCACATCTACACCCAAAAAGTGTGTATCTATATTTTGCATATTATTCGCCATAGGTTTGAGTTTCAAAAAAGCAAAAGAATCAGATTACTTCCTATAATTGTCCCCAATCTGCCTGAAAATTTTGAAAACTGCAGGACAAACGAGCGTATTTTTTAGAGAAAGCTCTAAAATTCCATGCATATTCTTCCGATTCGTATGCGGATACTCTCGGCAAGCTTTAGGCCGATCATCATAGACCAAGCACTTATTATCTTCTCCCAGAAAAGGGCAGGGAGAGAAATTTAACACATAATCTCCTTCCTCATCTCGATGAAGATACTGATCAACGAAAGCACTGCTTTTCATTCGGAAGACCTTCGCCAATCGATCAATATCGGTATTAAAGAAAATAGGACTTGTCGTCTTACAACAATTGGCACAATCCAAGCAATCGATTTTTGAAAACACCTCGTCGTGATTTCGTTCAAATTGTTCGTCCAGTTCTTTGGGTTTGACTTTCTTTAGCCACAGTCGAAGCTTCCGATTTGTTGCAAAGCCTGATTTTGATTCTTTAGTGAAATTTTTAAGATCGATTTCCACCGCTTAATCTTCGATCAGAGAGATACCGTCAGGTTGAATCTGAATTTTCTTCACCTTATACAGTTGCCCGATGCACTGCTTGAAATGCTTCTTACTCATTCCCAACATAGCTTGAATTTCTTCAGGCGCGGATTTATCATTTAATGGAAGAAATCCAGTTTTTGACATCAGCTCAAGTATTTTCTCAGAACCTTCGTCGTATTTTACCCGGCCTGGAGCCAAAAGTTGGAGATCCAATTTTCCGTCATCTCTTCGCTTTTTGATAAAAACCGATCGCTTCTCCCCTATTTCCAAAGGTTGGAAAACCTCATTTTTAAAAAGTAATCCTTCAAATTCATTTTCGACCAATACCTTGTAGCCAAGATCCGTTTCGTCAAAAATCAACCCGGTAACTTCCATTCCCTCAGAAAATTCAACAGGGGCATCGAAAACGAAATCGCGGTATTTGTTCACTCCGATCAATCGATTCGTTTTGTGATCGACACAGATTTTGACCAGATATTTTTCTCCGGCAACCATATTTTTACCCATTTCGGCTTTTGGTACCAGCAAATCTTTTGGCAATCCCCAATCCATAAATGCACCAAAGTCAGTGACCACTTTAGCTTCCAAAACCGCAAAATCATCTAAAAAAGCCAGAGGCATCTGGGTTACTGCAACAGGTCTATCTTCGGAGTCTGTATAAATAAAAACCTCCTTGAGATCGCCTTCTTTTTCTTCCCCAAGCAAGTACCCCTTCGGTAAAAGCAATTCTTCACCTGAGCTCAAGGCAAGGTAAGCGCCGAAGTCAGTAAATCTATTAATAGGTAAAGTAGAGACGATTCCGAGTTCTTTCATCTTTCAAAGGTAGGGATAAATCAGATTTTGAGCCGAAAGAATTATGACAAACAATGTCCGTAAAGCCATTTAAAAAATTGGAATTCGAATCGATCAACCTTAGCTTTGACCAGTTCTTAGCTTCAAAAGCATTCGAAATAACCCAAATAAACTTGTTTTGCTTGTAATCACACACTTATGAAAAATATTGCTGTAATCGGTTCTGGAACCATGGGAAATGGTATCGCCCATCTTTTCGCTCAAATGGGACACGCTGTTTCATTGATTGACCTTAATCAGGATGCACTTGATCGGGCTCTCCAGACTATTGGTAAAAATATGGATCGACAGGTGGGAAAAGGACTTTTTTCCGAGGAAGAAAAAACGAGTTCGCTAAATCGAATTAACACATTCACCGGATTAGAAGAAGGGGTAAAAAATGCTGACTTAGTGGTTGAGGCAGCAACTGAAAATATTGAAATCAAGCTGGAGCTTTTTCGAAAAATGGATGAGTTCAGTCCTAAATCCTGTATTCTCGCAAGTAATACCTC
>JBBQDY010000159.1:0-7121 GCA_038320155.1 Cytophagales bacterium | reverse complement strand
TAGCTAAAGCAAACCAGCCATCTGCCTCATAGTGTTGGTAGCTTCCTTCGGTGTTTTCCAGTCCTTGAAGGCCGTTTCGAATGATTTT
Organism: Cytophagales bacterium; assembly: GCA_038320155.1. Lineage (GTDB taxonomy): Bacteria > Bacteroidota > Bacteroidia > Cytophagales > Cyclobacteriaceae > Algoriphagus. The sequence continues at coordinate 7,033 of JBBQDY010000159.1, read as the reverse complement.
TTTGGCTTTTTCTGGCTCGGCTTGGTCAAGGTATAATTGACCAAGTAGAATTTCAGAAATCCAGACATGTATACTTTTATCGCTTAGCTCGGCCTTTTTCCCTTCATAGGAAAATTCCATCAAGCTTTGAGCTTTTCGGAAATTGCCCAACCCTTTGTAGGTACCGCCTAAATTATCCAAAGCTTGAAAGTAAAACTCCCTTGCAATAAGAAGAAGCGAAGGGTCCGTTTCAACTTCAGCATAGGATACCAAGTTATCGATAGTCAGATTCATTGAAGCGATAGCCTCGGTGGTCTTCCCTTGACCAGATTGTACCCCAGAAAGATTGTTGTACATGAGGGCGGGTCGATAAAAAGCATTCCGAGGTGTAGGTTCCGATTTTTCCAGAGCAAGGATGCATTTTTTGTAAAAATACTCAGCCGAATCCAGCTTGGACGCAAAGTATGCCATGTTCCCTAGATAGCTATTGATTCGATAAATGGAATAAAGATCAGGATCGTTTTCAAGAAGTTTTTGCGCCTCTGCCAGGTGTTTTTTGGCAGTGGGAATGTCCATTCTATTTACAGAATAAGCTCCCAAATTCACTTGCATGTTCCCCAATTCTCGAAATATGATCTTGGGTTGTTTTTGGGCAAAATCATAGGCAGTAAGCTCGGCGTGGTATGCTTTTTCTAACATTCCAAGGTATTTATACCAGGATGCGGCAGCTAGCCAAAGTTCTTTTTGCTGCTCAGGGGATTTGAGGATTCTTTCCCAGTATGTGATTTGATCATTTACTTTTAGAAAAGTAGTTTTATCATTATGGAGCGCCAATTGGATTCTACCATATACTTCCAAATAATCCGGCAGTATGCCAGTTTTCCCATTTTCGACTACGCGCTGAACTAATCGATTGATTTGTTTGTCTGCCTCGGTGGCCTGATTAGCCTCCAGCAAGCTGTCCAATTCAGCCACAGACTGAGCCGCAACAGCAAAAGACCAAAAAAAGAACACAAAAAAAAGAGTTCGAATCGCATTAGAAGTCAGAGATTAACGCATCTGAAAGTATAACTATTTAGACTGAATAAGAACCTAGTTAAAAGAAAAGCTTTGTCAGGTTAGGGATGCATCGAAAAAGTACGGAAAGGTCATCGAGAAAGAAATCGAATAATCACTTTTTCTAAACCAAATCCTTAATTACGGACCGATAACTGTTCTTTTGAGAAAACACCTCATCCAATTGATCCAAATATCACTATTCTCGAAAAGAAATGGCTTTTCGAATTGGTCTCAATCCCATTAATTTTTACGCTTTGGATCAAATCCTTGTCATTAAACTAGCTGCAGATTTAGGTAGTTTTGAAAACACTTGATTTTGAAGCTGACCCAAGAAGGCCTAGTCGAAGGGTTAGGAGCCCCACTTGCGACCTTGCCACTATTTGAGCAAAAAGGGACTGTTTCTTAGAGTCATTTCTGAAGTTTTTGTGGGTTGTAAATGGATTAGAAGAAGAAATAGCATGGTTAAAACCCTCCCAAGCGAACTTCAAATCAATCGACAAAGTGATAAAGCACGAAATTGCTCCAAGTCGAAAAAAAGGATCCAAAAAGACCAATAAACAAAAAGCCCCGTATTTCTACGAGGCTTCTGTACCAGGAGCGGGAATCGAACCCGCACGAGATTGCTCTCACAAGATTTTAAGTCTTGCGTGTCTACCTATTCCACCATCCCGGCTTAATCTATATTCTTCAACATAGATTTTAATTTTGCGTGTCCACCTCCGATAGCTATTGGGGCCACCATCCCGGCTCCAATTGGACTAGACCAAGCTACTTAATGACCCTAAACAAGAAAGCCCTTGAATCAAGGGCTTTTTTGAGCGGGAGACGAGATTCGAACTCGCGACCCCGACCTTGGCAAGGTCGTGCTCTACCAGCTGAGCTACTCTCGCTTATTTAACTTAGAACTTGATCTAAGCGTATTGTGGATGCAAAGGTAAGCCTCAGAAATAAATTTACAAGAGTTCGCGCTTTAATTTTTTGACAATGAGCCTTTAAATATGGCTTTAAGCTGATTTTCAATGCACTATCAAAAGTCATAAGTCGCGAGAATTTTTATCATTTCACCCATATTTCTAGCATTCACCTTCTTTAATATATTCTTTCGATGGGTTCCAACCGTATTTATTGAAATATTTAGCGCTTCCCCTATTTGTTTTGACTCCTTTCCATCCAGAATCATTTTGGCTATTTCTTTTTCTTTCTTGGTAAGTTTGACTGTGAGCGTGTCAGGGGTTGCTTTACTTACGAACACCCGCTCACCCACTTGCGTTTGATAGGAATAATTCCAATCGTAAGATTTTACAGAAGGTGGATTCTGAAGCTGTAAAATCACATGTAGGTCTACAGCAAAATTACCCTGTGAATCAATAATAAAGGGTTTCGCTCGTCCTGCCACCCAGATGACTTCTTGGGTGATTCGATGGACCCACCGAGTAGTGTAGGTAAATTCAAAGGAATGCCTCTCCTCGAGCGAAAGTTTATGAAATGAATCGAAAACGATTTTTTGAAATTTGAAAAGCTCTTCGCGATCTTCTGGATGAATAATTGTGAAGGAGGCCTCCATTCCTTTTTCTCTAAAAATAGATTCAGGATATCCGGAGACAGACTCTACAGCACCGGTAAAAAAAGCAAGGCTCAAATCCCGATAATCGAAACATGCAATGATGAATCCTTCACGCATTCCGATGTTTTTACTCAAGGCTTCTAAATCCTGAAGCATCTTCGTTTCATCAGGATGATCTTTAAATTCTTGAGCTTGCCATTCCTTAAAAAACTTAGAATACTTGTCTTGCCTTCGTAAATTTTTTAAAAGTACTTTATCCATGAAAAATCAATCCGTTGTAGTGTTAGTCATTTAAATATACGATAAATACAGCATCTAGGCTTCAATCTTACTTTTGATCTCATGTAGCTTAAGTAAAGCTTCTATTGGTGAAATGGAATTGATATCGATTTTTTCGATCATTTCCTTAGCTTCTTTAAACTTCGGGTCAAGTTCAAACATGCTCAGTTGGTAGTTGTTTTTAGGGATTGATTTCAGGTTTTCCTTTCCTTTTTTCACAGATTTATCCTGCTCCAGATGTGTCATTATTTCAGCTGCGCGTAACACAATTGGGTTCGGCATTCCGGCCATTTGGGCCACATGAATTCCAAAACTATGCTCGCTCCCTCCAGGCTTCAATTTTCGCATGAAAATCACTTTATCACCCACCTCTTTTACTGACACATTGAAATTTTTTATCTTGGGAAAATCAGCAGCAAGCTGATTCAACTCATGATAGTGCGTTGCAAAAAGTGTCTTTGCTTTAAAAGTCGGATGATTGTGAAGGTATTCTACTATGGACCAAGCGATAGAAACCCCATCGTAAGTCGAGGTTCCCCGTCCTATTTCGTCCATCAATACCAAGCTTCGATCTGAAAGATTATTTAGAATACTGGCCGTTTCGGTCATTTCCACCATAAAGGTCGATTCTCCTTTCGATAAATTATCTGATGCTCCCACTCGAGTGAAAACCTTATCAATTATTCCTATTCGCGCAAAAGAGGCTGGGACAAAAGAGCCCATTTGAGCCATCAAAACAATCAATGCCGTCTGTCTAAGCAATGCTGACTTACCCGCCATATTTGGCCCAGTGATAATAATGATCTGTTGGGTATCATTATCTAGGTAGATATCATTTGGCACATATTGTTCGCCATGCGCCAACTGCCTCTCAATAACCGGGTGACGACCTTCTTTGATTTCGAGTGTTTCTGTGTCGGAGATCTTTGGTCGGCAATAATTATTTGTATTGGCTACCGTAGCAAATGAGAGAAGGGCATCCAAAGTACCCAAAACTCTTGCATTCTGCTGAATTTGGATGACATACTGAGCAGCCTCTTCGACTAATGCCTGAAAATATCGCTGCTCGATCCCTACCATTTTTTCCTCGGCATTAAGAATCTTTTCCTCATATTCTTTGAGCTCTGGGGTAATGTATCGTTCAGCATTTACTAGAGTCTGCTTTCTGATCCATTCCTGTGGGACCTTGTCTTTGTGTGAATGCGTGACCTCCAAGAAATAGCCAAAGACCTTGTTGAATGCAATTTTCAAGGAAGTGATTCCTGTATTTTCAATTTCCCTTTTTTGGATTCGAAGGAGAAAATCCTTTCCTGTAGTAGCTAATCCTCGGTATTCGTCCAGTTCAGGATCTACGCCATCTCTAATAATGCCTCCTTGGTGTGTGAGCATGGGCGCATCCTCTTTCAGTTCTTTATCGATTTTCTCCAGCAAAAACTCACAAAGGTGCAATTGATCCGAAAGCTTTTTTAGCGTTGGATTTTTTTGAGTTTTGAGCAGTTCCTTGATCGGCCTCGTGACCAACAGCGCCTTTTTAATTTGATTGACTTCTCTCGGATTAGCACGACCTACGACCACTTTGGAAATCAATCGCTCCAAGTCCCCTATCAATTTCAAGGAACCTAGGATTTCCTCAATTAAACTTGGGTTTTGGAAAAAGAAATCGACGACATTCAGTCGCTCTTCTATTAAATTTTTCTCCTTCAATGGCAGCACTAACCACTTTTTCATCATCCGGGAACCCATCGGAGTGACCGTCTTATCAAGAATCGCAATTAGCGGAACTCCCCCTTCATGCTGCGGAAATACCAGCTCCAAGTTTCTAATAGTAAACTTATCAAGCCAAACATACTTCTCCTCAGCGATTCTGGAAATTGAAGAAATATGTTGAATTTCCTTATGCTCCGTTTCTTCTAGGTAATACAAAATTGCTCCGGCTGCGATGATTCCAGAATCCAATTCTTCGATCCCAAATCCTTTCAGATTTGCTGTCCCAAAATGCCCCTTTAATTTTTCATAGGTGAAATCCTTTTGAAAGACCCAATCCTCGCAGTGGAAGGTGATGTATTCATCTTTCAATAAATCAGCAGCCACTTTTTTGGAAGCTTTGGAATAGATTATTTCTGAGGGGGCAAAGCTTTGAATCAGTTTTTGCAGGTAGGAGATCTTGCCTTCCGCGCACATGAATTCTCCAGTAGAAAGATCTAAAAAAGCAATCCCATGGGCATCCTTTCCAAAATGGATGGATGCGAGGTAGTTGTTTTTCCGAGTATCCAGTACCTGATCATTGAATGAAAGTCCCGGAGTAACCAATTCGGTAACCCCTCTTTTGACAATACCTTTGACCGACTTCGGATCTTCTAATTGGTCACAAATGGCAACTCGATTACCGGCTCGTACCAGCTTTGGCAAGTATGTGTCTAGAGAATGATAAGGGAATCCTGCCAATTCGATGTGAGAAGCTGCTCCATTCGCCCGTTTAGTCAGAACGATATCCAACACCTTGCTTGCTTTGATCGCATCTTCGCCAAAAGTCTCGTAGAAATCTCCTACGCGAAATAACAACAGCGCCCCAGGATGCTTTGCTTTGATCGCGTTGAATTGCTTCATTAGTGGAGTTTCATTTCCGTCTTTTGACTTACTCATGGGTTGGGCTTAACTTTTATTTCTGGGAAAAATTCAGGTGATTCAAGGCTCAAATTAACGTAATCAAAAAGGAGTACAAAAGGGATGAAAAAATTAAGCATGGAAGAGCTCGAAAGACTCTCCGTAGAAGAATATAAAGACATTAAAAAGTCGCCAATCGTACTTGTTTTGGATAATGTGCGGAGCTTGAATAATGTGGGGTCTGCATTTCGAACGGGCGATGCCTTTCGAATTGAAAAAATTTACCTCTGTGGAATAACAGGAACTCCACCTCATCGGGATATTCAGAAAACAGCTCTCGGAGCGACTGAATCAGTTGAATGGGAATATCTACTTAATACCACTCTTGCCGTAGAAAAACTTAAAGCTGATGGTTATATTATTTGTGCCTTAGAGCAAGTTGATCGATCCGTGATGCTCAATGAATTTGAGGTGAAAGATGGCGGAAAATATGCGCTGATCTTCGGAAATGAGGTTTTTGGAGTAGAAGAAGAAGTCTTAAAGGCCTGCAACCACGTGCTAGAAATTCCTCAATTAGGGACTAAGCATTCACTGAATATCTCCGTCTCCTTAGGAATAGCGGTTTGGGATTTGATGGTCAAGCTAGACCAGTTTTAATTTTTCAGAAATCTATATCGGATACCAAACGACCCTCTGAAAATCACCCCATCATCAAATGCTAGTATGGGAGCAGCCTCCAAGTGAAAGCCAAATTCCTTTTTAGAAAATGGAAAATAATTAATCCCCAAAGGAATTACAGCTCCTGGAAATAACCTCGCACGTCCACCAAGGCCTACGTAAATCTGGGTATCCTCCTCATTTTTTAACAAATAGTTCGCTACCAATTCAAAACCCAAATCTTCAATATAGCTGTCAACTCCCACTCGGAACTCTGGCAACCATCTTTCGCCAATTTGTTTGTTTACACCAATGAAAGGCAGATTACTCTGGTGATAAGTAACGGTCCACTGGGCAAAAGAAACTGTGGAAATCAAGCCAAGAAGGGACAACAAAATGATTTTTTTCATTGTGTAAAATTGAGTTGTATAACGTAATTAAAGTCCTAGATCGCTAAGTTTAACATGGGTCTTGATCATATTGCTGCTGGCTTTGGCGACTATTTTTCCAGAGTCTTTTTTGATTACGGCCTCCCAATGATTTAGGTTTGCTCCTGATCGTATTAATTTTGCCTCGACTTGCACTTTGTCACCGAATTTTGCTGACGCGAGAAAATCCACATTCAAATTGATAGAACTCATCAAAAACTCCGATCCAAGGGCGAAATTAGCCATTCCAATCACATCGTCCAGCATGAGTGAAGACACACCACCATGTAGAATTCTCCCTGGGTTGCAGAACTCACTTCTGATTTCATATTCTACTTTTGCGTAGCCAAATTCAACTTCTAAAAGCGTCCCTGCAAGCCAGTTTCCGGCTGGAGAAGGCGTATTGATCAGCTCTTTCCCAATCATTTTTTCAAAGAATGTCAATTGTAGATTCTGTTTCTCA
>JBBQDY010000158.1:0-7170 GCA_038320155.1 Cytophagales bacterium | reverse complement strand
TTATTGATTGTTTTGAGCTCTTTGAGTGTCTGTGCCAGCTCGTCCCCCGAGCATTCGAGGTCATCCATTAATTCCTTTTCGAAACTCCGCTGAGAAAACTTATTCATTATTTCTCGAGATGAAGTGTTTCTAAGGTAAGCCCCGGACCAAATCCCAAAGCAAGAATATCTCCTGAAATCTCAGAATCCGCCAAAAATCGATGTAATACAAAAAGGATCGTCGCTGAAGACATGTTACCAAAATTCTTGAGAACTTCAGCAGCATGTTTATTGGCCTCAACCGGGATTCCAAAAGCTTCTTGAACCTTCTGCAAAATTTGCTTTCCGCCAGGGTGAATGGCAAAGTTTTTAATTTTTGACAAATTGAATTTCTCCTCAAAAACTTCCTTAAGTCGACCTATCCCCTGATCAAGGAGTGCCGGCACATATTTACTCAGTTGCATCTCAAATCCAAAATCGCCGATTCCCCAGGCCATATCGCCTTCTCCCTCTCGGATGACTTGACTCAGGTAAGATTTGATTTTAAGCCCTTTGTCTGAGTTCATCACCAAGGCAGCTGCCGCGCCATCAGCAAAGAGAGAATTTGCCAAAAGATTGTCTTCGATGTATTCTTTCTGAAAGTGAATGGTGCACAACTCAACAGCGACTACCAGCACTTTAGCATCCAACTCAGCATGAAGAATTTTATCCGCAAGCTTCAATCCCGTAAACGCTGCATAGCACCCCATAAAATGGATGCAATACCGCTCCACAGAATCAGAAAGACCAAGCGTACGCATCAATTCGAGCTCAACCCCGGGAGCTACCATACCTGTACAGGAAACTAAGATTAAATGGGTAATCTGGTTCGGAGTTACGTCAGAGTTGTCCAAACAATCGCGTACCGCTTTTTCGCAAAGCTTAGGAGCGGCAAATCGAAAAACTTCCATTCGTGCTTTGGTACCCGGAAAAGGCTCTAAATTTTCTGATTTTGGAAAAAATGAATAATCCTCATGAGTCTTTTTTTCGAAGTCTGTAAGGACACTATGGCGCGCCGAAATACCGGATTTCTTATACAGAAAATTTAGCCTTCTTGCCTCATTGTCTTGGAGTTGATGAGCTCCTTGCATAAAACTCGCAATGGTCAATTGGTCAATTGGGGCACCTGGGTTAGCCAGTCCTATGCTGAGTATGCTCGAATTCATTAGATCAAGTTAAACGAATATTTCTAAATTGTGGGAACTCAGGTACAACCTTCTTGCCACGATAAGGTTATCCACCGCAATTAATCTAATATGATCACAAGCTCGTCACTCAAGCATCTTCGAATTCCTTTTTCCATTTTCTTGATGCCTGTTTTCTTTTTCGCGTTGGCATTGACGCCCAATCTCAATGAATCCAGATTACTCTGGGTGTTTCTTTCGCTTCATCTATTTTTATATCCTTCGAGCAATGGCTACAATAGCTATTTTGACAAAGATGAAGAGAGCATTGGCGGGTTAAAAAACCCTCCAAAAGTCACCAAGGATCTCTATTGGCTTTCGTTAATATTCTTCCTGATCGCCATTGGACTAGCCGGAATAATCAATTTCAGTTTCGCTTCTATGATTGTGGTTTACGGATTAGTGAGCATGGCCTATTCGCACCCTTCTATTCGGATCAAAAAGTACCCATGGTTGAGTTGGGCAATAGCTGGATTCTTTCAGGGCTATTTTACTTTTGCCATGGTCTATGCAGGTTTGAGCAACTTAGGCTGGGATGTGATGCTCAAGCCTCATATTCTAATCCCAGGCTTGTTGACTAGTCTGATGCTTTGGGGAAATTATCCACTCACTCAGGTCTATCAGCATGGAGAGGATTCGCGTCGTGGAGATCGGACACTGAGTTTAGTCTTGGGAATCAAAGGGACTTTTTCATTTGCGGCATTGGTTTTTGCCTTATCAGGAGCTGCTTTCATTTGGTTCTTTTTAAGCAGAAACCAAGCAGATATTTGCTGGGTATATTTAGGTGCTATGGCACCGATTTTAATTTTCTTTTTGATTTGGTTCAGCTTTATCCGAACCAATCCCGTCAAGTATGCAAGCTACACTTGGGCGATGGGAATGAATACGGTTTCAGCAATAAGCTTGAATGCCTTTTTCATCTATTACTTCTTAGAAAATACGCAAATCTTGCAGGCATTTGGCTATTAGAAGGGCTTCCCGTGCGTGTTTTTAATAATTTTCCTCGCAACAAATGGAACGTGTTGGATCAGGTTCCTAGCGAATGTGGAGGAAAAATCTGAACCAAAAAGTAGCTGAACAGTCCTGCCTACTTTTAGCCTACTTTCAAAGAGCTCCCGCCAATTCATCTCATAGCTTTGCTCTATTTCAGGTCTTGATTTTTTCGTCAAAATTGCCTCCGCTGCCAGTTTACCAGCTTGAATAGCCATAGCCATTCCATTCCCACAGAGTGGAGTAATCAATCCTGCAGAATCTCCTGCCATCAGAATATGATTTTCAACCGGGTTTTTGGGTTCGAAATTAATCTCATTGATTACCTCAGGCTTCTCAAAAAGAAACTCACTTGTGGTAAATAACTCCTTCAAATGGGGATTTTTCCATAGAACGGCCTCCTCCATCTCTGGGATCGATCCATAAGTCCTTAATTGATCTCTGTTACCAAGGTAACAAAGGTTTGCTTTGCCGTCTTCTATCGCATTGAGGCCACAATAACCACCAGAAAAATTGTGAAGAGCGACCGCTTTTCGATCAATAGCTGCGTTGATGTGGTATTTGACACCGATATATGGACTTCTTTTTTGGATAAAATCCCGGGCAAGCACCTTATCGAGCTTGGAGCGCTTTCCAAAAGCTCCGATGACATTTTTAGATTGCAATTCGCTTCCATCAGAAAGCTGGACATTGAACTGATCATTCCGAAATTCGATTTGCTCCACTTGAATTCCAGTGTAGATTTCAGCCCCTTTTTCAGCCCCTTTTTTCACTAAAAAATCATCAAAAATGTAGCGACTCAAACCGAATCCTCCCAGATCCAAGGGAACTGTAGTTTGCCTGCCTTTCGTATCTGAAAAAGTGAATCGATCAATCTGAGGCAATTCATACATCTCAGGGAATAAACCTTCTCTTTTCAAAAAGCCCTTGACTTCATTCGAGATATATTCACCACAAACCCGGTGAAAAGGATAGGTTTTCTTCTCAATCAATAAAACCTGTTTTCCGGCTTTTGCGAGCAAATTAGTAGCTACCAACCCCGCCAATCCTCCCCCGATAACTACATTTTCAAAACTCTTTAACACAGTATTGCCTTTAATTTGAAGAATAAACCGCTTATAAAAAATGAAGGTTCATTAAACACCCAATGGTGAAATTGGCTGTTTAATTACCTAACAATAAATAAAGTATTTATGAGAAAATCCATACCCAAATTACTTCAGAAAAGTATTTTAGTCCTCGGAATGTTTGGAATCTTACTTTATTCTGAAGGTGCTATTGCACAAAAGAAGGATAAAAAAGATTCTAAAAGTGCTCCAGTAGCTACTGCACCGGTAAAACCTCCAGCTAAGACTACAGGCCCAAAGCCCTACAAAGAGGTCATTACAAAGAATGCCAAATCGAAAGATGGCTTGTTTAAAGTTCACGAGATCGAAGGGAAATTCTATTACGAAATTCCTGATTCACTCCTGGGACGTGACATGCTTATGGTCACCACCATCGCTAAGACTGCAGATGGATTGGGCTATGGCGGAGAGCGTACTAATACAATGATGCTTCGTTGGGAGAAAAACAACGACGACATTCTTTTGAAAGTAGTCACCGTTAATAATTTTGCTGCGGACTCGTTGCCAATCGCAATCGCTGTTAAAAACTCCAACTTGGAGCCAATACTTCAGAAATTTGATATTAAATCAAATGCTACTGATTCAACTGGAATCGTGATCGAAGCCACTGATTTGTTTAGCAAAGACGTACAAGCACTCGGCCTTCCAAGGAATCGCCGTACTGAGTATAAAGTGACCCGATTAGATAATGATCGATCCTATATCTCTCATATTAATACCTATCCGATTAATATTGAAGCTCGGTATGTCATGACTTATGCTGCCGCTGAGCCCCCTTCTAACAGCTCAACTGGTTTGATTACTTTGGAGATGAATTCTTCTATGCTTCTGCTACCAAAGGAGCCAATGATGCAGCGTCTTGCCGATCAGCGAGTGGGTTGGTTCAGCAGATCAATTGTCGATTATGGTTCTGGTCAACAGAAAGCAGCTTCTAGAACATACCTCGACCGATGGAGACTAGAGGTAAAGGATGAGGACATGGAGAAATTTAAGCGTGGTGAATTAGTCGAGCCTAAAAAGCAAATTGTTTATTACATCGATCCGGCTACGCCTAAACAGTGGGTACCACATTTGATTGCAGGAGTGAATGATTGGCAAGTAGCATTCGAGGAAGCAGGTTTCAAAAATGCGATCATTGCAAAAGTAGCTCCCACAAAAGAAGAAGATCCTACTTGGAGCGCAGAAGATGCGCGCTATTCTGTGATTCGATATTTCGCCTCTGATATTCAAAATGCCTATGGTCCTCACGTATCTGATCCTAGATCAGGCGAGATTTTAGAATCCGACATCGGATGGTATCACAACGTGATGAACTTGCTAAGAAACTGGTTCTTTATCCAAACTGCGGCGATCAATCCTGATGCAAGAGGAGTAAACTTTGATGATGAGGTGATGGGCAGATTGGTCCGATTTGTATCCTCTCATGAAGTGGGTCATACCCTTGGCCTTCCTCATAATTTTGCATCTTCTCAAGCCTATCCTGTAGAAAAACTCCGAGATGCCGCTTTCACCAATGAAATGGGAACAGCTCCATCAATTATGGATTATGCACGATTCAACTATGTCGCGCAGCCAGAAGATAAAGGTGTGAGTCTAATGCCAAATGTTGGTCCTTACGATAAATATTCCATTATGTGGGGTTACAAGCCAATCCCTGATGCCAAGACGCCTGAAGCAGAACAGGCTACTTTGGACAAATGGATTATGGAAAAACAAGGAGATCCAATATATCGCTACGGACGTCAAGGGAACAGCTATGATCCTACCGCTCAAAGCGAAGACTTAGGCGATAACGCAATGCTAGCTTCAGAATATGGCATCAAGAACTTAAAACGAATCATGCCCAACCTAATGGAATGGACCAAAGAATCGGATAAGCCTTACAAAGATTTCTCTGATTTGGAAGAAATGTACGGACAGGTGATCACCCAATTCAATCGATACATGGGCCATGTAAGAACCAACGTAGGTGGTGTGGCAGAAGTCTACCGTGCTACTGGGCAAGACATTCCCGTTTACATTCATACTTCAAAAGAAACTCAAAAATCAGCCGTAGAATTCTTGAATCAGAATCTATTTACCACTCCAGAATGGATGATGGACGATGCTATTATTTCTCGAATTGGAGACTTTGGAGCATTAGAGCGAATAAGAGGCATGCAGGTAAGCACACTCAATGGAATTTTGGAATGGGGAAGACTGGGAAGGATGATCGAAAATGAAGCGCTTAATGCAAACGATGCATATAAGATGACCGAGCTTTTCGATGATTTGAGAAAAGGAATTTGGACAGAACTAGGCGCTGGCAAGACAATAGATGTACATCGCAGAGCACTTCAAAGGGCGCATATTGAACGTTTGGATCTTATGTTGACCGGAGAAGTGCCCAACCTTCCTGCAGCGTTCAGAAGATTTGTAGGACCTCAGATCAACGCTTCACAGTCTGACATCAGACCAATGGCAAGAGGTGAATTGAAAACACTTCAGTCTTCAATCAGGGCGGCGATTCCTAGAACTTCCGACCGTATGTCGAAGCTTCATTTGGAAGATGCTTTAGAGCGGGTTAATACCATTTTAGATCCAAAATAACTGGACCCATTTGTAAAATTCAGGGGTGTCTTTTAGGCACCCCTTTTTTGTAGCCACCAATTTTCTTTATTTTGAGTCAAATTTCACCATGAATACCGCCCTTTCAATACTCAAATACCATAAACTTCGGATCACAGACTGTCGATTGGAGATTATTCGTGAATTTCTAGACAAGCAAGTAGCCTTGGCACATAGTGATTTGGAAGAAAGCTTAAACAGTCAATTTGATCGAGTGACCATCTACCGTACGCTCAAGACTTTTCTAGATCAGGATTTAATACATAAAGTACTTGATGATAGCGGAGCTACCAAATACGCACTCTGCACCCACGAGGAAGCCGATCATAACCATGAGCATGTGCATTTTAAATGTGAAAAGTGTGGGGAAACAACTTGCTTGGATGCCATCGCCCTTCCAAGCATCATCTTACCAAAAGGCTTCAAAAAGCAAGAGATGAGTTTGCTGGTTCAAGGAACCTGTAATAAGTGCAGTTAAAAATCAACTGGCTCAGGAGATTTCCGCTTGACAGGGGAATCCGAAGGCCAAATTACACCGGGAGGCAAATCAATTTTTGGTGGAACAATATTATCCACCCCTCCATCTCCATCATCATTTCGGTCATTTCCTCTCCGAATTGAATTCTTCGTCATGGTAGCCACAAAATAGATGAGGATGACATAAGCCAAGCCGCAAAGAATTAAGTCTATCACCAAACTGCTCATACTAAAATTTTTGTTAGAATATACTAGAATACTCCTTTTAAATCAATGGATTAGGTGATTTGTTTTAATTTTTCCTAAACTTTTATGATTGAGCCTGACTTGCTAAATCCCTTGGATAGGTGGATATTTGCCCTCTGAAAAAATACAAGTAATGATAGTAAAGACTAAAAAATATAAACTAGAAGCAGGCACCTACATTAAGATGGGATTGATTAGCATCATCAAAGAGCAATGGTGGGTGATCTTGATCGCACTTGCGATATGTTTGGGATACTTCTGGATTGCCTCGATTTGGTGGTTTATTGGTGCTTTAATAGCCTATGGCTTATACATTTTATTTTGGGCGATTCAGTTTACCGGGGTAACTCAAATGGAACAGAATAAGGTAATCTTCGAAAAGTTGGCCTACGAAATTGATAGCCGTCAGATTTTGATGAAGATCAACACCAAGCAAGGAATGCCAGTGCAGTGGAACATGATCAAGAGGGCAGAAGTCACTAAAGATTCTTATGTGCTTTATTTATCCAAAGCTCAATTTAT
>JBBQDY010000157.1:0-7170 GCA_038320155.1 Cytophagales bacterium | reverse complement strand
GATTTACTAGCGGATCGTTTGTAGCCTCAAAACTTTCTTTCAATCAAACTCGAATCACCTTCAAAATCTCCTCAAAAACGGCAGTAGGAGCGAGATTCGTTCCCTCTGATTTAGAACTCACAAAAATTGGCTTGTCCAGATCGCTTTCTGGAATCCGTCCGTGGGCTCCTTTGACTAATTTGGCATCGAGCGGGATTACATCCATCAGGTACCGGAACCCAAGCTTTTTCTTTAGGACTTTTGCTCCTACCGTCAGCAAAGGAATCTTGATCGCAGGATCCAGAATCAATTCCACGGGGTCATAACCCGGCTTCCGGTGGATATCCACGCATCGGGCGTAATCCGGAGCTTTCGCATCATCCAGCCAGAAATAATACGTAAACCAGGAATTGGCATCTGCAACCACGACCAATTCTCCGGCACGCTCATGCGCTAACCCGTGCTCAGATTTCCCTTCTTGATCCAAAACCAATTGAATCCCCGGGATTGATTCCAACAAAGCGGTAACCTCTGGAAGTAGGCTCAAATCATTGACGTGAATATGAGCAACCTGATGATCGGCAATTGCAAAAACTTTGGAGGTGCCGGCATCTAAGGTTTCCTTTCCCAATTCATCTTTTAATTCAATCCAGCCCTTTTCCCGGAATATTCGGTTGAGATGAATTGGATTATTCACAGAGGTAATTCCGTATTCAGACAGCAAAATCACCTCAGTTCCTTGGCTTTCAAAATAAGTAATCAGGTCAGCACAAACGGCATCAATTTCTTTGAGCAGCGGGCCAATTTTTTTAAAATCAATCCCATACTTCTGCAGACCGTAATCGAGATGCGGGAGATAAATCAAGTTTAAGCTTGGCTTATACCATTCGTCAACCTTCTTGGAAGCATTTGCAATCCATCGGGTGGAATCAATATTCGCATTTGGTCCCCAAAATGAAAAAAGTGGAAAGGTGCCCAACTCCTTCTGTAATCTATCTCGAAGCTCCATGGGCTGAGAATGGCAATCAGGCATTTTGCGGCCGTCCTGAAGGTATAGCGGTCTTGGGGTCACTGCAAAATCCGCCGATGAATACATGTTGTACCACCAAAACATATTAGCAACGGTAAAGCTTGAATCTTCTTTCCGAAGTACATCCCAGATCTTTTCGGATTGAACCAAATGATTTGATTGGCGCCAAAACTTGATCTCGCACTCGTCTCGAAAATACCAGCCATTCCCCACAATCCCGGTTTCACTTGGCATCTTGCCAGTAAGGTAAGTCGATTGAGCAGCGCAGGTAACAGCAGGAAGTACTGGCTCAATGATGGACTTTTTCCGCTTTTCAATCCAGCTTTTTAAAAACGGAGTGTGCTCCCCAATTACGCGTGAGGAAAGTGCAACAACATTTATCACTACCGTTTTTTTCATCTGTTTATAATTGTTTTTTATGTGTATCCTCATAAGTGCACGTATGGAATTAAAACAAAATCTTGATTGGAATCGGATCAAATTCCCCCTTTTTCAAAGGGGGCAAGGGGGATTTTTCAAATCAAATCAGTAACAAATTTGGCTACTTGCAGCTTTGCGGATAAACATTTTGTTTTTAATAGTCATATGGAATCTCGCATGAGGATAATCATTCCACTGTGTGGCGTTTTAGTCATGCTCGATTTCATATCAGGACATATTTTCGATTACCCATTCCAGTTCTCTGCTGATCGATTCGCTTAAGCTCAATTTGGTATCTTCTGGCAATACCTCCCAAGTGTAGGTTTCTACTTCCAAGTGATTGGTAATTCCAGGATTTTTTGAAATTTGATTGAGTACAAGTTTTATGGCAGACTGTGTGGAAGATAAAGCTCCGTAATTTTCCAAGAAAACAGGGACGTGAAAATGAATTCGCCATTCTTCATCTTCCGTATCGGCTAATTTTTCGATCGCCTGCGGCAAATCTGAATATGAAGTCAATTTATGATTCGTACCTATTCCTACCACTTGATGCAGATAGGTTGATTCTACAAAAGGTTGCAGTTTTTGTAGAATTTCAATTCGCTCGGCAACACTTTCAGGTATTAAAATTTTTAGGGCGGCAGAAATCTGAATCTTTCCAATTTGGATTCCTTGTGCAGAAAATTTAGCGAAGGTCTCTGCAGGATCCTCATATACAATTGCAAAATGGCATACATCGTAGCAAACTTGAATATGTCTTTTGATTAATTGCTCTGCTTCAGTGCTGGTTATTCCCAGTCGATCGCTAAGGATTGGCGCACCGATCGGTAACAACCAATCGGTAAAAAGCCAGATCATTTCATCCGAGTTTTCAAGAATGCCATCTGGTTCAGGTTCTAAATCCAGGTGCAAAAACTTCCCCGTCTCCTTTTCAATAGCGGCTAGCTCAACTACTACTTCCAATAAATTTTTGGTGGCAATTTCCATTGCTTTAGTTAGCTCCGCTTCTGCTTTGAACCAATGTCGATACGAAATCGGGGAGGTTGAAATCCCTCCATCAATTCCCTCAGGAAGTAATTCGGCCAAAATGCGGAAAGAGCGAATGGTATAATTCTTACGATCATCCGTGGTCCAATCTGGAAAGTGGACCTTTTCCTTTACCACTTGGCGATGAAAATCTCCGTAAGGAAATCCATTCAGCGTAAAAACATAGGCATTTTCAGCTTTCAACCAATCTTGAAATTCTTTCAGTTCTTCGGACTTTTCCAGAATCAAACTTGCCTCATTAGACAATCGAAGTCCGATTCCGAAAGCTCCAGAAACGTCCAGCCGATTCCGAACTTCGGGAATATAAAGGGTTAGATTTTCGAAGGTTGCAGCCCAACTTTCGCCTGGATGAATATTACTGCAATAGCTTAAATGGAAGTTGTCTAACCTCATTTCAATTTTTTATTTTCTCAGAGTTATGCTGCTTGTGAAATTCCAAAAGTATATCGACCGCTTCAAAAATAAGCTTATGGTCCATTTCATGTATTTCCACTCCTTTTCCCAACGACTCTAAAAGCATAATTGTCAATTCTCCTCCGAGGTGTTCTTGAAATTCCTGAAGGCCTTTTACCAGATTAGCTCCTCCCAATTCAGGAATGAAAAGCTCAAATCCCAAGGTATGCATCAAGTTGAAAATTCGATCGAGATCGGCTTTTGAAATTCTTCCTTGGAGAAAAGAATAAGCAGAATCCAATGCAATTCCAATGGCAACAGCTTCGCCATGTCGAATTCGGAAATCACTCAAATGTTCTAATTTATGTGCCGCCCAATGTCCAAAATCCAATGGTCTGGATGAACCAAACTCGAATGGATCTTTGCCTGCGATATGGTCCAAATGCATCTGAGCTGATCGGATGATTTGGGTTTTCATAGGCTCCATTTCACGTTTTGCTATTGCTGTGGCATTTTCTTCGAGCCAAGTAAAAAAGCTTAGATCTTTGATTAGGGCAACTTTAATTGCTTCAGCAAGACCTGCACGCCAATCCCGATCGTCGAGAGTTTTGAGAAAATTGAAATCATTCAAAACGGCCACGGCAGGAGTGAAAGTGCCCAAGTAATTCTTTTTGCCAAAGGCATTAATGCTATTTTTTACGCCAACAGCAGAGTCATTCTGAGAAAGAACGGTAGTTGGGATTCGAATCAGGCGTATGCCACGATGGGAAATTGCTGCCGCAAAACCTACCATATCCAACACGGCGCCCCCGCCGATCACGGCAATGTAAGAATGTCTGTCAATGCCAAATAAATGGGTTGCATCCACCACTTTTTGATAAATCGACAAGTCATTTTTGCAAGCTTCCCCTCCAAGAAGAATCATTGGGTCGGCCGCTAAAATATACCTGTCGGAATACTGGTCCGAATAAGATTTGATCCGATCAATCAAATTAGGATGTGTATCTGATACCCCAGAATCGATTACGAAAAAGACTTTTGGCTTTTTCCCATTTTCCAAAGCATTAACAAAAAGCAAATTATCCGGGCCAAAAAGATCTTCCGTGAAGCAAACTTTATAGCTAAAGGGTACTGAAAAATTTTGTTCAATGATGGTATTCATTCTTGGATTCAGGTCTAATGGGCTTATTGAAGCTAAGACAATTTGTTTGGGCTTTGGTTCCAAATAAACTTAGGTTACCGCAAATTTCTTAGCCAACCAAAGGGAAAGGGGAAGCAAGAATAACACAATTACCCCAATCTGCCATCCTGCAAAGGCGGCCGCGATTGAAGCGTTTAGGATGATTAGCGAAATAACAGCAGCTTTCACCGACTTCCCAATCAATTTAGGGTCTTGGGTACGAATAGCTTTGATCAAAGGAGGAAATATCATGTAGGCTAATCCAAGGAGGAAAGGAATGGTCTGCCAGTAATCAGGTCCATTTAGGTAGCTCATTGATAAAATGCAGATCATAATAAAAGCATAAAGTCCACCTCCAAAAAAAAGTGCGCTTCTGTTTTCTCCATGGACTTCACCCCGGCTGATCATCGTAATTGCAGCAACATATATCAAAGGAATCAAGCCAATCAAACTTAGCGGTGAATGAATCAATTCAGGTGCAACACTGATTCCAAGAAGTAAATTACCCGCCCGGCACATTCCCATATTGATTGGGCCAAAGTAAAATTGATGTTTTCCCCAATAATCGTAAGTGACTGCCAAAACTGCTACTAAAGTCGCTAAACCTGCAGCCACCAAATTCACTTGACTGGCGGCTAGGATTCCAATAATTAGTAAAATAGAGGACATCCAAGCTGCGGAAGTTCTGCTCACTCTACCACTTGGAATGGGACGTTCGGGTCGCTCCACAGCATCTAATTCAGCATCAAAGACATCATTAAACGCAACCCCTCCGGCATACAAACCAATTGTACTCAATGAAAGCCAAGCTAATTTTTGCCAAAATGTAGCTGCCCCTAGCTCCCAGTCACTCATCATATAGGTCCAGCCACCTGCGACGGCAAAACCGGCCCAAATATCTGCGATCGCTGTCACCACATTCGCAGGTCGGGTAAGCTGGAGGTAAGCAAATAATTTAGAATCCTTCATGGATTAGTTTTCCACAAAATCAGAGTTGCCTTCTATTCGGGGAGTTTGTCCACCTCTAAGAACTGAGTTGCCGCTCATTTTTTTGGTTTGATCCAAGGGTGCTGCATTGAGCCAATCCTGCTCATCCATTTGCCCGCTTTGTGCAAAAGCAGTTAACGCATTTTGGTAAGTGGTCAACCGAACATGCTCCTCCGGAATCCCTGACTTGCGCATAAGGTCGGCAGTTTTAGGAACAGCCAAAGGATCAGAAATCCCCCAATCAGCGGCAGAATTGACGATAATTCGTTCTGGTCCGTATTGCTTCACAATTTCTACCATTCGCGCTGAACCCATTTTAGTATGTGGATAAATCGTAAATCCAGCATAATATCCTCGATCCAATACCTCTTTTACAGTCTCTTCATTATTATGATCCACGATCACCATTTTCGGATCCAATCCATGTTCTTCAGCTACATCCATACTTCGGATAGTACCTTTTCGTTTATCCCGATGAGGGGTATGAATCAAGACTGGAAGATCAACTTCCTTGGCGAGCTCCAATTGAAGCCTATAGAATCGATCCTCGGCCTCAGTCTGATCATCGTAACCTATCTCGCCAATGGCCACAACTCCTTCTTTCCCCACATAAAGCGGCAGAAGTTCCATTACCTGCTCAGCCAAGGGAATATTATTAGCCTCCTTAGAATTCAACCCCATGGTACAATAATGGACGATCCCAAATTGGCTAGCTCGAAATCGCTCCCAGCCCACTAGCGTGCTGAAGTAATCTTTGAAACTCCCGACTTCAGTCCGGGGCTGACCCAGCCAAAAAGCAGGTTCGATGATGGCTACAATACCTGCTTTTCGCATGGCCTCGTAGTCATCAGTGGTTCGGGATACGACGTGAATATGTGGATCTATGTACATGGAGATGAATTTAAAATTGGAAAATTTAAAATTAGAGAATTACTTAAACTCGAGTAAGTTGAAATTCTGAACCAATGGATTCCCAGGTGATTTCACCTTTTTGAATTGCCTGATTCACTTCTTCATAAGGAGCGAGTAGTTTCTTTGCTGGAGCAAAATCAGATTCGTGGATTGCCAAGGCAGCAGCATTTATCTGAAGCGGATCTTTGGCCGCAAGTACTTTTTCGAAGTCTTTTTGAAAAGAATCATTCACAAAGGGCACGATTAATCTCCACAGCTCTGGCATCACGTCACGTCCTGCCGCCCATCTTTCGTGGGCAAAATCTCTGGCAATATCCGCAAGAGCAGAGTTTCTTCTTTTCTCTAAATTCTGAATTCGATAGAGCGGCCGCTGCATAAAAATAGCTTTCAAAACCATCTGATTCCAATTAGCCTCTGGAAAATAGGTGGGTGGAAAGGGATTATTTAAAGCGATCGCATCAAAAACCAACGAGATATTTGTTCGCAATCCATCGACGGCACGTGGAATCAATTCTTTCTGAAAAGGCAAAACAGGAAGTGCTGCAAATAAAGCTTGCTGCTCATAGAGATCACCTGTCTCAAAAAGTTGATTGATTGTCTTAAACCACTTTTCTTTCCCCGAAGGAAGTTTCATTACCAAATAGGTTCTGGCAATTTGCAAGAGATTCCAATAGCTCACTTCCAGATTGGCATAATTTGCATGGAGTTGTTCTTCAATGTCTTTCGAAGGAGAAATACTTGCTTTCTTGAAATATCGTGAGGCTTGGCTAAAGGAAATAAACAAGGAGTTGGAATCTCCGGACTTTTCAATCCTCTCCCCTTGGATTCGAATCCAATTCAGTGACTTTTCATCTGTCCCTTCTGCGAGCAAGTGATAAAACAATTCGGATTTTTCATTCTCTCCTTCCATAATTCAATTCAAATGAGCCTAGCATTAATTATTGTAATTAAGTCCAAAAACCGCAAAAACTCAATCATTTTGTATGATTCCGATTAAATTGATTGAAGAGCGGTGGCTGGAAATTTCAGTAGGATCCTCCCTTTGCTTTGACTTCTGAAAAATCTGGATCTTCAGCAAGATTCACTCTAATTCAGAATAAAATCTCTATTTTCAACTCAGTAAATTTTTGCATGCTAAGAGTAAATCGGCCTTTCAATCAAGGTGAAAATTGCTGTTATTTCTAATAAAAATTATGTGTATCCGCTTTTCTGCCAGTAAGGG
>JBBQDY010000156.1:0-7176 GCA_038320155.1 Cytophagales bacterium | reverse complement strand
AGTATAGCAATAATTCCAAGAGTTGTTGAATGCCTCATCAGATGGCTGCCAAGTATGACGGTGCATTCTTAACCAAAGTCCACCATCCTCCCAGTCAGCTCCTTTTTGAGGAATTGCCAGCTCATCGGATGATACTTCATAGATGGACCAGATGCTGTTGTGGCCACCCCAGCTACCCACGATTCGAGAATATGCTGAAGCTTTCAACACATTGATCAATTGTGGATTTGTGCTAGTTGCGATGTCTTCTGCAGTAACTCCATCGAGTACCTCCTGCTCCAACTCCCAACATGATCCCAGTAGAAATACCGCGGGGATCACTAGACAGATTTTACTTATATATTTTAACATATGTATGTTAGTTAATTTGATTACTTAAAGTTTACAGTTACACCCAGTGTGAATGATCTGGTTTGGAAATACGTGTTTCTTCTTTCAATACCCGGAGAAAGGGCTGAAGTAAAACCGTTATCATTCTCAGAGTCAGTTAATCGGATTTCAGGATCAATGCCTGTGTAATTGGTAATAGTGAATAGGTTCTGACCTGCAAAATATATTCTCAATGAATTCAAGTTTGGAGAATTAGTCTTGATGTTATAAGCCAATTCCATGTTGTCCAATCTTACGAACGTACCATCTTCAATGTAAGAGCTATTGAAAGTTGGTGTAGAAGTTACCAATGGACTAGTTGGAGTTTTGTCAGTAACGACGGAGTTCCAAGTGTTAGAAGATCCATCAGCATTCTCGTAGAAACCTCTATAAGAATTGTAGATATCATGACCCCAAGCACCTCTAAAGAAGAAACTCAAACTCCACTGAGCATAAGCGAAGTTGTTGGCAAAGCCGAATTCTCCTTTTGGAAGACCATTACCCAATTTTTCAAATTCGTCAGGATCAGTAGTGGATAGGATGTACTCTCCTCCATCAGTTAATCCATTTAATTTTGGGCCGTAGAAGTCACCCAAATTCTGGCCAACTCTGTTGTATACGATCGGATTGTTATTTTGTCCAGGTGAGCCTGGCGTAGCAAATCTCAATTCGTCAAATCCTAAATCACCCGCAGATAAGCTTTCGATTACAGTCTTGTCATAGATGGTGAAGTTGATGTTTGGAGTCCATTTTACTGCTCCTAGATCGACACCATTAACACCTAATGCAAATTCAAAACCCGCAGCTCTCAGATCTGCAAGGTTTATCCATGTAGAAGATGCAGTATTGAATCTTCCTGGATCAAATGTGTTAGGAGCACCAGTTGCTACCGGTACATTGAAGAGTAGATCAGAAATGTTTCGTGTGTAGTAGTCAATGCTACCAGTGACCTTGTCGTTCCATATCCCAAAATCGAGTCCAACGTTAAATTCTTCTTTAGTCTCCCACTTTAAATCCTGATTTGGATTTGAGTTTTGTACGACTCCTACAAAAATATCATTTTGTGTCAATGGGTCACCGTCCAAGTCAATTCTGTTACCATTACCGAACACACCCAGAGCCAAGGTTGGCGATGGAGGAAGGTTACCAGTAATACCAAAAGATACTCTTGGCTTGAATTGGTTGAAGACACCCATATCGAAGATTTGAGTAAAGTCAGCACCAGCACTAATTGCAGGGAACACACCAGTTTGGTTATTTGGACCAAATCCTGAATAGGTTTCCGCTCTTACCGAAGCTGATAGGAAGTAGGTGTTGTTGTAGTTGAAGTTAGCTCTACCGAATAGGGAGTTCAACTGATCCTCATTTGCAAAGGAGGAAACTTCTGTATTGTCACCCAATCTGATTGAACCAGCGCCTAAGTTATCATAACCAAGATCAAATAGATACTGTCTTACTCTCGCCCTGAAGCCTTGGTTTTTGGTTGACTGTAAAGCCACACCACCCAATAAGGTCATATTCAATCCATCAGCAATATCTTGCTCATATCTAAGCGTAGATTCGAAGATTTTTTGCTGTCTGTCAAAGGTATTTCGCTGAGCAGATCCACCTGAACCAAAACCTACTTGGAAATCTTGTCTTGACCAGAAAGCTCCAGAAAGGGTATTTAGTCTATCCTGAGAATACTGACCAGAAATTGTCAAATTCGGCAGGATGTCATACTCTACTCGATAGGAGGTAAGTGAAGTCTTAGTCTCACCTACAAACCTCTGTTGCTTAGCCAACGCTACTGGATTGTAGAAGTCAAAAAGGTTCCGCTGGAAATAACCGCCAAATGTATTATTTGCCTCCTCGGTGTCTTCGAAGATTGGGGCAGTTGGGTTATATAGCGTAGCATATCTGAAAGCTGCATCATTGATCGATTCTGAATCAACATTCGTGAATGAAAGGTTGATGTTGAATCGGAGCTTATTATCCAAAGCTCCCTGAGATAAGTTCAAACGAGTGTTTAGTCGCTCATTTTTAACACCGTCAACTATACCTTGGTTGTCTCGCCAGTTTATTGAAGCCATGTAATTGGTGTTATTGAATCCGCCAGATACACTCGCGTTAGTGGTATAAGAGAAAGAATCAGAAATCAACTCGTCTCTCCAGTCTGTGTTGCCACCGAAGTCAGTTCCACCTCTTGCTACAAATTCCTCAGCAGAAAGCACTGGGATCAAATTTGTAGCTTGGTCCATCGTACCAAAGGTGTTAATTGAGACGCTAGTTCTTCCATCTTTGCTGCCTTTCTTAGTGGTAGTGATCAAAATCACACCAGAAGAACCTCTTGCACCATAAATCGCGGCAGCAGATCCATCCTTCAACACGTCGATTGACTGGATATCATTTGGATCGACGTTTTCAAGCGAAGCACCGATCACTCCATCCAATACAATCAGAGGAGAAGAGTTAGCTCCAAAAGTTGAAAGACCTCTTAGTCTTACATTGAACCCGTTATTTGGATTACCACCAGCACGGGTGATTGACAAACCAGCCACTTTACCCTGAAGCAATTGGGCTGGATTGGTGACGTTTCCATTGTTAAATTGTTCGCGATTAACACCCACAACAGCAGAAGTGATTTCTTTTTTGTCTTGAGAACCGTAACCAATGACAACCGCTTCCTGAAGACTTTGAATATCCTCCTCAAGGCTTACCGTAATGTTAGTTTGATTTCCGATCTCAACCTCTTGGGTGTTATAACCTACAAAGGAGATAACCAGAATTTGATCTCCCGGCTGTACTTCGATAGAGAACTTACCGTCAAGGTCTGTCGGGACTCCTCGGGTAGTTCCTTTGATTATTACCGTTGCTCCAGGAACTCCGTCTCCAAGATTAGCATCCAAGACAGTACCCGTTATGGTCCTGTTTTGGGCGTTGGCGGCAAGACTGACACTGAATATCAGGGTCATCGCAAGCAGCAACGTCTTTAGTTTTTGTAAATGATTTCTCATAGGGTTTTTTGTTTGATTTAAAAATGAAATAGGCATGAGTACTTATTATCGAATCTAAAGTGTAGCATATATTTTAATTTTGCAATTCTTAACATTTGCTTGAGACCAGCCTCGAAAAATCATGATTTAACAGAATATTGTATCTATTGACGATTAGAAAAAATTAATCAGAATATGTTGTTGAAATCACAACGGAAATCGATTTCCATTTACAGAAACTTAAAAAATCAAGTTTTTTTTAATTATATGAAAATTCATGTCTTTTTTGAAAACTGCCCTAGTGCCTTGTTTTGGACATATTTAAAAAATTTATAGAAGTCCCTATTTCTAAAAAATAAATTGTGAAAGATATTTTTCGTTTCCGGACGAAGTTTTATGGATTTTACGCCTAGATATTTTTCTCTTTCATAAAACATCTTAAAACTTTGTGATTGACTCCTCGTATTCCTTCTGACTCCTTAATTTTCCTATTCAATTCTATTTTCATGTGGACAATTCAGCGAAAAGCTAGCTTCTTAATTTTATTTTTTCTTTTGGTAAGTGAGTTTACACTTTTGGCTCAGGGAGTTAGGGGAGTAGTCAAAAACAATGAAGGAGAAATACTTCCTTATGCCTCCGTTTATATTCGAAATCTTGGGGATGGTGTTCCTACCAATGTGGAAGGTAGGTATGAGCTCAAGCTGAAGAAAGGTGTTTATGATGTGCTTGTCCAATACCTTGGCTATCAGTCCAAACTCGAGACGGTAATCATCACGGACGAATCCTGGAAAGAACTCAATTTCGAACTGGAACCTCAAGTTTATACACTCGGAACCGTTGAGGTTAATGCCGGTGCTGAGGATCCAGCTCTGACCATCATGCGGAAGGCCATCGCAAAAGCTAAGTACCATCGACTGCAGGTCCAAAAATACTCGATGACAGTCTATCTCAAAGGTACTGGTCAGTTGACAGATGCGCCATTTTTCATGAAGAAGACCTTAGAAAAGGAAGGTCTAAATTTGAATGAAGCTTATACTTCTGAATCTGTATCCAGAATAACCTTTACTCAACCGAACAAGGTCGAGGAAAAGGTGATTTCGATCCGAACGAACGGTGACAATCAATCCACTTCTCCGGCACCATATATTCAAACCAGTTTTTATCAAGAGAAAATCAACGACATTATTTCACCCTTGTCTCGGGCGGCTTTTCAATACTACCGCTTCAAATATGAAGGAAGTTTCTTTGATCAAAATGTGCTTGTAAGTAAGATCAAAGTCACCCCAAGATCCAGAGGTGAGCAAGTGTTTGAGGGTTTTATTTACATCATTGAGGATTTGTGGGCGATTCACAGCCTAAATCTTCAAACTTCTTATCTGGGATTTGAGATTCAAGCCACCCAGCAATATGCCCCAGTTGCAGAAAATGTATGGATGCCACTGACTCACCAATATAAGTTTGGAGGAAAAATGCTCGGCTTCGAAGGTAACTTCAAATACTTGGCTTCTACGCGAGAATATGACATTACGCTTAATCCAGATTTGAAAGAAGTACCTCAAATCATCGATGAGACAGTTCAAGATATTCCTGCTTCGGCCACTCAATTCAAAAAGTCAGTTTCTGCTTTGGAACAACTTTCTAATGAGGAGCCAGTGACTCGAAAAGAGTATCGAAAGCTTTTGAATGAATATGAAAAAGAATCCCTGAAGGAACGCGAAAACAGTGATGTGATAGTGGAAAGCTATTACGAGGTAGATTCAATGGCTAAAAAATACAATCAGGCCTATTGGGATAGCATTCGGCCGGTGCCCCTAACAGATCAGGAGATTTTGGGATATTCTCGAGATGATAGTATTGCGGTGATTGAAGCTGCCAAAGTCAGTGAGGTGGATTCGGTAGCAAAAAAAGCCAAGCGAAAATTAAAGCCTCTAGACTTTATGAATGGCGGCTCCTATAGTTTTGGAAAAGGGGTTTCGATGGGTTTTGATCAAAACTGGACCAAAATGTCATTCAATACAGTCGAAGGCTGGAAAGTTGGAATGGGACTTTTCTACCGGAAAAATACGGAGATCAAGCAGGCAGACAGCGTCACCGTTCTTCGGAAAAGCTTTAATATAGAACCTGATCTTCGATATGGGTTTTCCAGTAATCGATTTTATGGGAAAGTTGATATCCGTTGGTCAAATACACTTCCCATGTCTGGGACCACATTCGGGTTCAATGGTGGTAGATATATTTACCAGTTCAATGAAGAAGAACCCATCAATGAGCAAGTGAATGCTTTCTATTCGCTTTTGCTAAGGCAAAATTACATGAAGCTATTTGAGCAGGATTTTGCCGGGGCTTATTGGGCGCATCGTGTGAATCATGGATTTACTTATCGCAGTTCCTTGACCTACGCTAATCGCAGGCAATTATTCAACACGTCAAACTATAGTTTTTACAATAAACCCGAGCGAGTATATTCTCCCAATCAACCTGAAAATGTAGAAACTACAGCCAATTCCTTTGTCGATCATCAGAGTTTGAAATTGGTAGCCTCACTCGAATGGCGACCTGGGATTCGCTATGGGATCCGAAATGGGCGTAAATACCCATTAACTGAGCGATCTCCACTGGTAGAATTCGCCTATCGGAAAGCTTTTGGCGATGTATTCGGAACGGACGAGTTTGCTTCAGATTATGACCATATTTCGATTGGATTCAAACATGATTACAGCTTTGCCGTAAGCGGAAAACTTGCTTTCAACCTAACTGCGGGTACTTTCCTCAATAACAATCAAGTGTTCTTTCCCGACTTTCAGCATTTTGGAGGTAACCGAACGATCTTCTCTAATTTCGGCCCAGCTTCCAATTACAGGTTTATGGATTATTACAAATACAGCACAAATTCCAGCTATTTTTCTGCTATTTTTCATTACCAGTTTAGAAAGTTTTTGCTGACACAGCTGCCGATGTTGCGATTTTCCGGAGTTCGGGAAAATTTGTTTTTCAACTATTTGAAAACCGAAAACTCGCCGCATTATATGGAAGTGGGCTATTCTTTGGATAATCTATTCCGGATCTTCCGAGTTGAATTTGGGGCAGGATTTGAGAATGGGAAGTACTTGCGTGGCGGAGCAAGGTTTGGGGTAGCGACCTTCATTCAGATCAATTAAAAGCTTTACACCACTAAGGACACCAAGGTTTCTCAAAGGACACAAAGCAACTAACTAAGGACCAATGGTTCATTCTTATGAATTGAATCCTTATTTAAAAGTCTTTAAACCGCAACGGACACCAAGGTTTCGCGAAGGGCACGAAGAAATTGGTTAGAGAAACCAATGATTCATTGTTTGAGCTTAAACGTTTGTTCTGAAAGTCTTTTACCGCAAAGGACAGCAAGGTTTTCGCAAAGGACACGAAGCAATTGGTTAGAGAAACCAATGGTTTATTGTTTGAGCTTAAACGTTTGTTCTGAAAGTCTTTTACCGCAAAGGACGCCAATGTTTCTCAGAGGACACAAAGCAATTGGTTAGAGAAACCAATGGTTTATTGTTTGACTTAAACGTTTGTTCTGAAAGTCTTTTACCGCAAAGGACGCCAAGGTTTCGCAAAGGGCACGAAGAAATTGGATAGAGAAACCAATGGTTTTTTGTTTGACTTAAACGTTTGTTCTGAAAGTCTTTTTCCGCAAAGGACAGCAAGGTTTTTTCAGAGGACACGAAGCAATTGGTTAGAGAAACCAATGATTCATTGTTTGAGCTTAAACGTTTGTTCTGAAAGGCTCTTACCGCAAAGGACGCCAAGGTTTCACAAAGGGCACGAAGAAATTCGATAGAGAAACTAATTC
>JBBQDY010000155.1:0-7184 GCA_038320155.1 Cytophagales bacterium | reverse complement strand
AGCTGCTGATTTCCCTGAGCTGATACCTAATCCAGCTGCTTCCACAGCAATCAGACGCACTTCAGGAGTATTGTAATAATGGTAAAAAGACCCTGCAGCATTGGATCCTCCTCCAACACATGCGATGATTGCGTCCGGATTCTCACGTCCCTCTTTTTCTTTCAACTGCCATTTGATCTCTTCCGAAATAACGGACTGAAATCTGGCAACCATTTCTGGATAGGGATGCGGCCCCACTACAGAACCTATAATATAATGTGTACCAACAGGGTCATTGATCCAAGCTCGCATGGCTTCATTGGTGGCATCTTTCAAGGTTTTAGAACCTGAAATGGCTGGAATAACTTTGGCGCCGAGAATTTTCATCCGCTCAACATTCGGGCGCTGCCGGTGAATATCCAATTCGCCCATGTAGACCGTACAATCCATCCCCATCAAAGCACAAACCGTAGCTGTCGCCACGCCATGCTGTCCAGCTCCTGTTTCAGCGATGATTCGTTTTTTGCCAAGTTTTTTGGCTAAGATGATTTGTCCGACGGTATTGTTCACTTTGTGTGCTCCGGTATGGCAGAGATCTTCTCGCTTGAAGTAGATTTTTGCGCCATACTTCTCCGACATTCGCTTTGCGAAATACAACGGAGTCGGTCGTCCCACAAAGTCACGAAGCAAACTTTGAAATTCGTCCTGATATTCTTTAGTGGCAACTATCGCCTCGTAATTTTCCCGTAGCTCTTCAATGTTTGGATGCAACATTTCAGGAATATATGCGCCTCCAAATTTTCCATAAAAGCCTTTTTCGTCCACTCTGATCATATTCTTCACGTTTTTACCGACTAATTTCTCGGAATGTGTTGTATAAAATTCTTCAGTTTTTCTATATTCTTCAAGCCAGGGGAATTCTCAAATTTCGAATTGAGATCAACTCCCTGCATCATTGGATTTTTGGCCGCAAAAGCCAAGATTTCCTCCCAGCTGTCTTCGTCAATGCCTCCACTTAATAGAAAGCCTTTGTCGAAAGGATAAGTTTCCAAAATACTCCAATCAAATTTTTGACCTGTACCTCCATATTTTAGCGAAGCCGTGTCAAACAAAAACTTACTCACAAAAGGTAAATACCCTCGCAATGATTCCCAAACTATCGAATCTTTGACAGAAACAACTTTCCAGATTTCGGAAGTTGTTTTTTGGGAAAGGTTTTCTACAAATTCTGGTGTCTCCTCGCCATGAAGTTGAATTGCTTTCAGACCGAACGACTTTACTTTTCGTAAGATTTCAGCTTCGGATTCATTGACAAAAACCCCAACTTTAGAAACCTGAATCTTTGCTAATTCAGTAGACTTTTCATCCGAAACAAACCTGGGAGATTTGGAATAGAAAATCAGCCCCAGCCAATCTGGCCGAATCTCTTCAACCAATTGGTGAATGTTTTCTAACTCTCGCATCCCGCAGACTTTAATTTCCATTAGACTTTAGTAAACGCTGACTCAGCAATCAATTTTTTATATTCTTTGATAAAATTGTAAGCAGCTTGCTCAGGTCTTGCAGATTTCATGAAATTTTCCCCAATCAAAAACCCATCAAACCCTGCAGATCTCATTTGAATCAACGTCTCTGGATCAGAAATCCCACTTTCGGAGATTTTCACAAATTCAGAAGGAATCCGATTGACCAAATCCAAAGAGGTTTGAAGGGATACTTCGAAAGTTTTCAGGTTTCGGTTGTTGACTCCCACCAAGTCCAATGCATCGCAAATGCTTCGATCCAGTTCCTCACCGTCATGCACTTCCATCAAAACCTCAAGCCCGAGGCTTTTAGCAAATTGGGCTAGTGATTTCAGCTTTTCCGGTTCCAAAGCTGCCGCAATCAATAAGATACAATCCGCTCCGATCGATTTTGCTTCTACAATTTGATATTCATCCACCACAAAATCCTTTCGGAGAATTGGGCAAAAATTATACTGTCTTGCAGATTTCAAATCCTCGGTAGATCCCCCGAAATATTTCGTGTCTGTCAAAATGGATAGCGCCGAAGCGCCTGCCTGCATGTATCCAATACTTACTTTTTCTACTTTTGAGGCAGAATTAATCATCCCTTTTGAAGGAGATTTACGCTTGAATTCGGCAATTATTCCGGTCTTTTCAGGATTGGTGACGTACTTTTTCATCGAGACCACTTGGCTGTCAAAGAAGATGCTTTGCTCCAATAATTTTACAGGAACTAAGCTTTTCCGATCCGCAACTTCGAGGTGTTTATCTGCGATGATTTGATCTAAAATATTCATATTCAATAGTTAAGCAAATGAAATAGTGGTTTTGGGGTTGACTAAGCCGTTGAAAACATTCAAGGCTTTGCCGGAGAGAAGGGATTCTTCCGCAATGGAAACCGCCTCGGGGAAATCAAGACCCTGTCTAGCTGTAACAAGAGCTGCAGCTGAATTAGCCATTACAACAGAGTTTTGACTTTTAGTACCTTTCCCTTTTAGGATATTTTCGAAGATTTTTGCAGATTCCTCCACAGTTTCACCACCTGCAATGCTTTTTGCATCGAGCTTTTCCAATCCCAGATTTTCCGGTGAAAACAATCGCTCTCCAGAGTTGGAGATCATCTTGAAAGGTCCTGTAAGTGATATTTCATCATAACCATCCAGTGCGTGTAGAATAGAAAATCTCCCTTCCATCTCTTGGTATAAGTATCCGTACAAACGGGCAAGTTCAAGACTGAAAACACCCACTAATTGTTTACGAGGAAAACTTGGATTGACCATTGGGCCGAGCATGTTGAAGAAAGTTTTCACTCCCAGTTCCTTTCTAATTGGAGCAACATTTTTCATTGCAGGATGAAAAAGCGGTGCATGAAGGAAACAGATTCCGGCCTCATCCAATCCACGCTTGATCTCATCCATACTGTTGGTAAATTGGTATCCAAAATAAGCAAGGAGATTTGAGGATCCACAAATAGATGACACTCCGGTATTGCCATGCTTGGCTACATTTTGACCCGAAGCTGCTACTACAAATGAGGATAAGGTGGAAATATTAAAAGTATCTTTTCCATCTCCTCCGGTCCCGCATAGATCCATGGCATCGTACTCGGCGATTTCCACAGGGACACAAAGCTCAAGCATTGCATCTCGAAATCCACGCAACTCATCGACGGTAATACTCCGCATCAAATAAACGGTCATGAATGCCGCGATTTGGCTCGTGTTACAAGAACCAGTCGCAATCTCCTTCAAAACATCTTTTGCTTGTTCTTGAGTAAGCGTTCGGTGCTCGATCAATTGGTTTAAAATTTCTTTCATAAATTTGGGGTGATTGAATTTTAGGTTGTGGTCAACCAGTTTTTCATGATTGATACACCATTCTCAGTAAGGATACTTTCAGGGTGAAACTGTACTCCCCGTACATCATACACTTTATGTCTGACGGCCATTATTTGCTGATCGGGAGTGCGGCCGATGACTTCAAGGTCTTTCGAAAGGGTGGCTTCGTTGATGACCCAAGAGTGATATCTTCCAATACTAAATGTATCGGGAATGCCTTCGAAAAGCAAATCGGGACTGACAGTAACTTTAGAAGCCACACCGTGAAGGACTTCAGAGAGATTCGTAAGTTCTCCACCAAAGGCTTCTCCAATAGCCTGATGACCCAAACAAACTCCCAAAATGGATTTGATGGGCGAATATTTTTTCAAAAGCTCGGGCATGATTCCGGCCTCTTCCGGAATTCCAGGACCTGGTGAAAGTAAGATCTTATCATAGCCGGCAACGGAGTCCAATGAGATTTTATCATTTCGGAAGACATCCATTTGTGATCCAAAACCTAGTTGGCGGATGATGTACACCAGATTGTAGGTGAATGAGTCGTAATTATCGAGGACGAGTATTTTCATTTTAATTAATTGAAAGATTACAAAATTGGAAAATTGGAAAATTCTTTAAGTATGTCCGTCTTTCTTCTTCTTGTTTTCAAATTCTTTGAGATATTTTATTAAGCCTTTTAATTCACTTGATAAGTCAACTAATTCCAGATAATGCTCTTCATAGGTTGTTATGTCTATTTTTCCTGCCGACAATAGCAAAAAGAGCTGACTTCGGAGTTCTCCAGCAGATCCTTTGGAAATCTCCAAATACCGGATAAATTGTCGATTTCGATTGTATTCAAAACCTTCCGCTATATTATTTGATATGGATATTCCAGAACCAACCAATTGATCTTTAGCACGATAATCCTTGGCTAATTTTTCAGATTCAACTAATTTATAGATCATAACTCCAATTTTTATAGCATGTTGCCAAACCGGCAAATCCTCAAATCGCTCATATTTTGCCATAATTTTTCAATTTTTGAATCTTGCAATTTTTGAATTTTTCAATCAGATCTTCTCCGCAGCCCGAAGCGCTACTCTCAGCGCCTCCAACTTATTAGCTACTTCTTGGAGTTCTGAAGGGATGGTGGACTTGGCCACTACTCCTGCACCCGCCTGAAATCGAAGGGTATTATTTTCAGATACAAATGATCGAATCAGGATGGCATGATTAAAGTCTCCGTTGAAACCGAGAAACCCAATCGCTCCTCCGTAGAATTGGCGGCTGCTGTTTTCGAGCTGATCGATCAGTTGCATGGCTTTATATTTTGGGGCGCCTGAAAGTGTCCCGGCCGGGAAAGTATCCGCAACCAGCTGGAGAGGATTGGCTCCCTCCGGCAATTTCCCTGTCACTTTAGATACCAAGTGAATCACATGGGAATAGTACTGGATTTCTTTGAAGACCTCCACATTAACTTCCTCTGAGGTTCTGGAAAGATCATTTCTTGCCAAATCTACCAGCATCACATGCTCCGAATTTTCCTTGGGATCATCATAGAGTTTGACTGCTAGTTCGGCATCTTCCTGATCGTTGCCTGTTCTCCTGAAAGTACCTGCAATGGGGAAAAGCGTAGCTTTATTTCCCTTGACTACAATCTGCGCTTCCGGTGAACTTCCAAAAACTTTGAAGGAGCCATAATCGAAATAGAATAAATAAGGCGATGGATTTACTGATCGAAGGGCGCGATAAACATTGAATTCATCTCCTTTAAACTGAGTGGTAAATCTTCTGGAAAGTACAATTTGAAACACATCTCCACGGAAGCAATGCTCTCGACCTTGATTGAGGATTTTCAAAAATTCCTCATCAGTATAATTTGAAACCTCCTCTCCTACTTTCTTGAAGGTATAGGCAGGAATATTTTTACTGTTGAGAAGCATTTCGATCTCATCCATCAATTCTGGACTATCCGCACCGGCAACTCTATGCTCGAGTAGGTTGAGTTCATTCTTGTAATGGTTGACTACGATGATATTTTGATATACCGCATACTGCATCATGGGTATCTCATTTGGCTGCGTATTTTCCAAGTCGATGTCTTCGAAATATGCCAAGGTATCGTATTGGATGTAGCCAAATAAACCGTTTGAGCTGAATTTGAAGTTATCAGGAGCCACATCAAACTTTCTCCCAAAAGCCCTAAGTGCGTCCATCAAGGGTTTTTCTTGGTTCACCTCGTAGGTCAAGGACTCCCCAAGTGGAAGAGATTCGGTAACTATTCCCGCATTGAATGAAAAGGTAGCGAGTGGGTTGAAGCAGATGTAAGAAAAGCTATTTTCCTGACCATGGTAATCCGAACTCTCGAGCAAAATCGGATTAGAAAAACGATCTCTGATCTGCAAATAGATACTCACAGGGGTGATCGTGTCTGCCAAGCGCTTACGATGGGTAGTTAAGATTGGAAATTTCACTTGAGTCATTTTTAGGGATTTTTCATGAAAAAAGGCTTACCGGAAATCCAGTAAGCCTCTATATATGGTATTGAACAATATTTAGACAAGTGCTTTCTGAGCTTTCCATTGGAAAGAAAAAGAATGCCACCACCAAAATTTGTTTGCAATTGTCTTCATAAGTCTGGGGCAAATTTAGAAAGGGATCACAAACTACAAAGCATCTTTTAATTTTTTTCTGAAAAAACTTGCAATGGACAAAACTCCAATGCTCTCAATAGTACTTCCCACTAACCTTAGAAGTCAACAGTTCGTGTAAGGTATAGTCCTAATCTAAAATCGCCATGAAAAACATCACTTTACTTTTCCTTTGCATTCTTGGATTTGTATCAGTTTCAAATGGTCAAACTGAAATCGGCTGGAAGCCAAATTTGAACGAGGTTAAATTTGTTTCTCAAACAGGGGAAGAGTCAATTCTGGGAATAGATCCTGGACTTCGCTATGCCAATCTCCAACATCAAGGACGAGACTATCGACTATTTTATAATCGGAACGATATCAGAAGTAAAAATATCAGAATCGTGGATCAAAAATCCGGACTTCAAATAGCCAGAGGAAGAGGTAATATTTTTTGGGGAAGTGGTAGAATAGAATTTATTGATGGTGAAATTGTAAAGGTGAGGCGCAAAAATAATCCAAACGGATACTCTATTATAGGACCTTATGGTGAGCTATTCAAAGTAGAGAATCATGCGATGAGTCCGGTCAAAACCATAGGGGAAAAGGATTTTCTCTCACAAGCATTTTTCCTTTTTGAATGGATTAAAATTACTCAAAAACCTCCCCAGGATGTAGTGGTAATCTATACTGCGGATAATTCAACTTGGTAAAATTCTTTTTTCAAACTTTGCTAATTAATAAAACGAATCATGGCAAAAGCATTTCCACAATATTACAAGCGGGTTTTTGACGACTATCAAGTTTTGGTCCAAGTGAATCCAGTTGATTTTACCGGCATAGAGCTCATCGTTCATCCAGATGGAAAGATTGAGAAAACAGAAATAACTTTTGACGAGGAAATTTTTGAAGACCTTGGTGCGGACGAGTTTATCCATTGCCCTGCATTGGAATTTCAGATGCAGCTATCCAAAGCAAAATAGACCCGAAGTGGACTCTAGCATTTTTCCGATTGAATTTCTCTCAAACACGAATTATCAAAATTAATCGGCCTGATTATCAGGGATACGGCTCTAGCCTGTTTGAAATCCCGAGGCAAGGATTGGATTCAATAAATTTTGATTTACCTTTACGGCCTAGCGGCACGACCAGCTCCTGCTGAATCCCCCAGGTCCGGAAGGAAGCAAGGGTAGGTGGTTGAGCGGTGCGATGCCGCTTCTTTTTTGCCTTATTTTTTTTGAAGGCAGCCT
>JBBQDY010000154.1:0-7217 GCA_038320155.1 Cytophagales bacterium | reverse complement strand
ACTGATTCACTCACATAATAATGCTGGATTTTTTCTCCATCAGCTAGTCCATAGGACTGTTTGAAGACCACTATCAGGTAAGGAGCATCTTCCAGAAATGGTTTTTCCCAGTTAGTGCCTAGGGGTTTCAAGTCCGCTTTCCAATCATCAGGCATCCGACTGGAATAGGATATTTTTTCCTCTTCCTCTGCGGCTGCTCTGATTTTGCGCTTGATCTCAGGATCAGAAACAATGCAAAATGTCCAAGGTTGCTTGTGTGCGCCTGATGGTGCAGTACTCGCAGTAAGGATAATATTCTCGATCACTTCAAGTGGAATGGGTTTGGTGTCGAATTCGCGAACTGTCCTTCTCCCATCCATTAACTCGTAGAAATTTCGGGAGTTTTGAATCAATTCTTCTTTGCTTGGCTGCTCTCGCTGATACAGGATATGTTCAAATCCTTCAATTAATTTTTTCTCCATAATAAAAAAAACGGCTATCCGTGAAAATAGCCGTTTCAGTTTGAATTTTTATCTCTTTAATCTAAAGTGACTTCTTTCGAGCCGCCCGGATACGTTATCTTAACTAATTTATCGCAGCTGCCATCACCATAATCTACCGTCACTTCCATCCCTCCGTACTGGAATTGCAATTCCCCAGCCCCAGGAACCCATACACCAGAAGCTACACAGCTCTGCTTCACAATTAATGGGTCAATCACGAGGGACTTGTAGTTTACACCATCTCGGCTTTTTCCAGTGGCTGTACCGGTTATAGACGCATCGTAGCCTTCATCGCCCAGTTTGACCAACCGTATTTGGTCGCTTGCAATGGTGACGAAAGTATTATTCGGCCATGTGATTTTTCCATTTTCAACTTTTACTGCCAATGAAACGGAGCTTGTCAGAAAGTCAATCCCTGTATTTGTGATGGTTCTTGTTCCTTCAATTTTTTTGTCATTCACAAAATAGCCATCAAAATTTGCTATCACTTTTGCACCAGGGAAAAGCAAATTCCCTGAGTAGGTTAGAATAATTTTACCTTTTCGAGTGATGCCATTGCTACTGGTACATCCTGCGCCGAAATCAATAGTAATTTTCTTTCCGTTCTCATCGAGGGTGGCTTTTGCGGTAGCACAAATTTCCGTGATTGAAATATCCTTGGTCATTCGAGCTCCCAACCCACTATTGTCGAGAGCGGTCAAGGTGATGTAGTCCAGATCTTCGAAGGCTTGGCTGATCTGATAATCATCAGTTACGATAGTTAAATCAGGT
Source organism: Cytophagales bacterium (assembly GCA_038320155.1). GTDB lineage: Bacteria > Bacteroidota > Bacteroidia > Cytophagales > Cyclobacteriaceae > Algoriphagus. Next base: position 5,964 of record JBBQDY010000154.1, on the reverse strand, counting down.
TCTTTCAAGATATCATCTGTGTCAGAGTTACAGCTTAAAAGGGAAAAAACAAGTAATGTTAATACTCCGATCCCATAGGTTTTTAAAAGCTTTTTCATGGTATGAATTGAGTTGTTTAAAAACCTCAAGATAGAAATTTTAATCCTTATTGGGCTTTTAAGAAGACTCTTTTTTCTTTTTACCACCCACACAGCCAATATTTTGCGTCAAGGAAATATCGTCTGGTAAAATGCCAAAGGATTGGCTTAAATCCCATTCTTGGATTTCGGGAGATTCTGATTTTAGGGTTTTCGATTGCTTTTTCATAGTTCTTGAGCTTGGGTTTCAAATACGAAATACAAGCAATAAAGATTTTAATACCGAATGATTTACTTTCCGGCTCCTTAGATTATGCCATGGATCAATACCTATCTTTGGGGATGAAGGAATTTGATTTTAATAGTGAAAAGCTTCCTGAAAAATTAGCAGAACTGAAAAATAAAACAGCCTCTCTTTCAATTTTCAGGGTACTTTCTTTTTTTGGATTGATAGGTTTTTTTGTTTTAGGTATTTCTGAAAGTCCAGTTTGGTTTGCTCTTTTTTTTGCGACTGGAGTTGGATTTGTGTATCTGATATCAAAGTATAATTTGCTAAAAGATCAAGAGGCGATTTATCTTTCTCTTGGTAAAATGGAAGAAAACCGAGAATTAAGAAAGGCGAGAAAATTGAAATCCTTTGATCCAGGTCTTGAATATCAAAACAAATTGCATCCATTTTCAAATGATCTGGATCTCTTCGGTGAACATTCCTTATTGCAATTGCTTAACCATACTATTTCGAAAGAGGGGAAAAACAAGCTAGCGGGATTAATTACTTCGGATTTCGATTTGAGTAAAGCAGCAACTTTACGAGCGGCCACAGATGAGTTGGCTGCAAAGCCCGCTTTTCTTCAGGCTATGGAGTCCATTGGATTAGCCTTTTATCGGGACGAAAAATCGATTCACTCTTGGATCGCTTGGCTGAAAGAACCTGAGCAGAAAAAATCCTGGGTTTTGCCTTTTGCTTGGTTTGGTCCGATTGGCGGACTTGTCTTGATTTTCGTCGCTATTTTGGGAGTTATACCTTCCGGGTTTTACGGGCTTTGGGTTTTAATTGGAATAGGACTTTTAGGCCTTTTATTTCAATCCTTAAAAAATGCTGGGGAGGAAATACCTTCTAGAAATCAGTTGAAAACCTTTCGATATTGGCTGACTGAGATTGAAAAACAGGAATTCCAAAGTGAGGGATTGCGAAATGCCACAGCAGGATTTTTGGAGAATAGTTCTAAAGCTTCAGTGTTGTTAGAGGAACTTGATCGGCTGGGACTATGGATTCAGAATCGGATGAACTTACTTTATATTCCCATTAACCTATTCTTCTGGACGGATTTATTGCTTTATGCTCGTTTGCAAAAATGGAAAAGTAAGTATGGGAAGCTGGTTTCCGAATTTCCAGAGCGATTAGCCACTTGGGAAATGTTGGTTTCCCTAGGCACATTTCAATATGAGGTTGGAGGAAAAGGCGAAATCATTGTAGTGGAAAACGGAATCAAAGGACTTGAGATCGCCCACCCTCTACTATCCCCCGAAATTGGTATTCCAAATGATTTTGCTCAAGATTTTGAGTCAAGCGTTATTTTACTTACAGGAGCGAATATGAGTGGAAAGACCACTTTTATGAGGACGCTAGGAATTAATTGCGTTTTGGTGAATCTGGGATTGAGACCATTTGCCAAAACCTTTGGTTTCGGAGAATTCCAACTTTATACCAGTATGCGAAATACAGATAACCTTGGTGAAAGTGTCAGTTCCTTTTATGCCGAACTCAGTCGAATCAAATTGTTGATTGATCGAATTGATGCAGGAGAGGAGATTTTTTTCCTCTTGGATGAAATCCTGAAAGGCACCAATACCGAAGATCGGATCTCCGGATCGGAGGCTTTGATTAGGCAGGTGGTAGATACCAAAGCATTAGGAATTATCAGCACCCATGACATTGAATTGGCGGAACTGGAGACTCGATTGGAAAAGGTCAAAAACTTTAGTTTCCACTCAGAGATTCACGATCAATCCATTGATTTCGATTATAAACTCAAAGTGGGAGCTTGTCCGAGTTTCAATGCACACAAGCTGATGGAACTAATGGGAATCCGCTTCCAGAATTAACATGGGTTTTTCCTTACCTCAGATTCTCTTATTTTTGAACAACAATTAAGCTATGCAGAAAAATTCGCTCATTCTTGGAGTACTGGGTGGAGGCCAGCTTGGTCGAATGCTCATCCAATCTGCCATCAATTACAATCAGGATATTCACATCTTAGATCCGGATCCAAATGCTCCCTGCAAGGATTATGCACAGGAGTTTACTGTTGGATCATTGAAGGATTTTGACACTGTTTATGAGTTTGGGAGCAGATGTGACGTAATAACGGTGGAGATTGAAAGCGTTAACACAGAGGCACTTGAGAAATTAGAACAAGAAGGAAAGCAAGTTTATCCACAACCTCAGATTCTGAGACTCATTCAAGACAAACGGGCTCAAAAAGAATTCTACTTGGCAAATGAAATTCCTACTGCCGAATTTATCTTAACAGCCAATAAAGCTGAAGTTATCCACAATGCCGATTTTTTGCCAGCTGTCAATAAGCTTGGAAAAGAGGGATACGATGGACGGGGAGTTCAAATTTTGCGTTCGGAGTCAGATTTGGACAAAGCCTTTGATGCGCCAGGGTTATTGGAGAAATTAATTGATTTTGAGCGGGAAATCGCAGTGACTGTAGCCCGAAATGCAACTGGAGATTTGGCAGTTTACCCAAGTGTTGAATGTGCATTTCATCCTACAGCTAACTTGGTCGAGTTTCTTTTTGCGCCAGCAGAGGTAACCTTTGAAATAGAAGAAAAAGCAAGCGCAATTGCGAAGGACATCATCCTAAAGCTAAATATGGTAGGTATTCTTGCGGTAGAGATGTTTGTGACCAAAGATGGAGAAGTTCTCGTGAATGAAATCGCGCCTAGACCACATAACAGCGGGCATCACTCTATTGAAGCCAATTTCACTTCCCAGTTTGAGCAACATCTTCGATCCGTGATGAATTGGCCATTGGGCAATACCGAACTCAGATGCCCTGCTGCCATGATCAATTTATTAGGAGAAGAAGGTTTTACGGGGCCGGTAGTCATCGAAGGGAAAGAAGAAGCAATGGCGGAAAAGGGAGTCTATATTCATCTATACGGAAAGAATATCACCAAGCCTTTTCGTAAAATGGGGCATGTTACTTTGTTGGATGACAATGTGGATAACTTGAAAAAAAGAGCCCAACGGATCAAAGAACTCATAAAAATCAAATCATTACTATGAATCCACAGGTAGGAATAATCATGGGAAGTCAATCTGACCTTCCGATAATGGCCGAAGCTGCAGCTTTTTTAGAGGAGTTAGGCATTGCGTATGAGCTTACCGTGGTATCAGCCCATAGGACTCCACAGCGGATGATAGATTATGCTGAATCTGCCCGGGAACGAGGATTGAAAGTAATCGTGGCTGGAGCAGGCGGAGCAGCACATTTGCCGGGTATGGTAGCGTCCTTGACTAGCTTGCCTGTTGTGGGTGTGCCGATCAAGAGCTCCAATTCCATTGATGGTTGGGATAGTATATTGTCTATTCTCCAAATGCCAAGTGGAATCCCTGTCGCTACGGTGGCGCTGAACGGGGGTAAAAACGCAGGGATTTTGGCAGCTTCTATTGTTGGTTCATTTGACATGGAGGTAGCTGCCAAAATGGATGCTTTCAAGAAAACTTTGAAAGAAAAAGTTGAAAAGGCTGCTGCAGAATTAGAGCAGAATGGTTGGAAAGCAACGTTGAATAAATAGCTTTTTGATGATTGATTGGAAAAAACCTGTTCGCTTCAAGATTGGGGATGTGCCTTGGGAATTCCCCTTAAATGTCTTGCTGCTTTTAATTCTGATTACCCTGGGTTTGATGTTCGGGGGTGCTTATCTAGGATTTCAGTTTGGTTCAGGTCCTGCTACGAAATAAAGATTCCCCAACCATCGTCCGTTTTTTCATTTGAGTCTAATTGGCTTAGCCATTCCTTAAATAGAATTCGGTATTCTTCAATTGCTGCTCGGAGCAATTCAAGGTGTTCTTCAGCGTGGGTTTCTTCCATCGCCAATTGGTAAGTCATTCCATTGAGGTTTTTTGCATGTACTTTTATAAATACTGCTTTTTCCATCTTCGAGACATAATCAGCTGTAGACTCTGCTGCAGCAAATTTAGAACTGATCAACATTGCATCTTGAAGCATGATGCTTCCATACAACTCTCGTCGAGCCTCATCCAAGCTCCCAACCAGTGCTCTGGTCAGGGCTAGGATATCCTTGGCTTTTTTCATGAGTGGGTGATTGAAGATTTTTTCGTGCTCTTTTCTGAAGCTACTTTCATCCTCCTCATCCCATCCTCCATCTTCGTCATCAAAATCATCCCACATAAGCTAATTGGTTTAGAATGGTAGCTTGTCTTCTTCACCTTCTGAATGAAAGGTGTCAACATCTGGCATTGCTCCTGCGGTCGGCGCATTGGAGGAGGAGCCATGATCCACTCGATATGCTTTTACCTCAGTGTACCATCTGCCATTGTATTCTCTACTTTCCACCTCGATACTCAAGGCCACTTGGTCGCCTTGATTGATAGGAAATTGATCTATTTTATCTCCCCAGAGGGATACACATACCTTTTTTGGGTATTGTCCACCAGTCTCTACGATAAACTCTTGTTTCCTCCAAGCATTTCCACTTTTGGAGTTTCCACCTGCTTCAGGTAGTTTTTCAATTACTTTTCCGATTAATTCCATGTTACTTTTCAGTTTTTCTTAGACTACGAAAGTACACAATGATTGCAATTGTGAGGAATGTATTGAGAGTTAATAAGAGACAATCCCACTGAATTTTAATCTTTTTTGGCATGGACATTGGTAAACTTGGATAATCATCACCAAGAAAAACTAATAATAGAAGCTGTTTTTGATGAGATTAACAGAATATTATTTTGAAAAAAACTAATTCAAACTAATTTCTTTAAAATTTTGCTCAAAATCTTGGACAGTTGATATTGAATAAATACTTTTAGGACTCTTTTTATATTATTCGCACCTAACAAATACTATGGCCTAGACCTCTACGTTTATTTTAAACCAACTTAAAAATGAGTAAACGAACTGGTCCAAAGGACAGCGAATTAATTGCACAGTATCGAAACGGAAGCGATGCAGCTTTTGATTTATTAGTAGATCGATACCAAAGTAAAATTTATACTACCATTGTCTTGATCGTTAAAGATCAAAGAGTTGCTGAGGACCTCCTTCAGGATGTATTTGTCAAAGTGGTTAAAACACTTCAGTCAGACAAATACAACGAGGAGGGAAAATTTCAACCTTGGGTAATGCGGATAGCGCATAATCTGGCGATTGATTACTTCAGAAAGGCAAAGCGATACCCTACCATTGTGATGGATGATGGGTCCAATTTGTTGAACTCGCTCCAATTTGCGGAGGAGACGGTAGAAGATAGGCAGATCAAAGAGGACACCGTTCAGTTGGTGAAGCGATTGATCGAAGAGCTTCCTGAAGCTCAGAAAGAAGTTTTAATTATGCGGCACTATTTGGATTTGAGTTTCCAAGAGATCGCCGAGCAAACTGGAGTTAGCATTAATACGGCCTTAGGTCGGATGCGCTACGCGCTGATACATCTACGAAAAAAAATGAAACAACTAAATATTGCCTATGACAAAACAATTTACCCCCAATGACTTGGTAAGTTATATCTATCAGGAAATGACGGAGGTTGAACAAGAACTCTTGGTGCAAGCCTTACATAGTGAGGAATCCCTAATGCAAGAATATGTTGAAATGCTGAGCACAATAGAGCAATTAGATCAGGTTCGCCTGCAACC
>JBBQDY010000153.1:0-7230 GCA_038320155.1 Cytophagales bacterium | reverse complement strand
CGTGCTTAAACTCTCTGCTTCTACTTGGTCTGAATAACCAGATCCAGCTGTATCGATCCACTCCATTGCCGATTCATTTGGGAATTCATGACTTTTCGTGTTTTCCGCCGCCTTCAATTTGCCTTTGTAAAACCATTCATTTGAGAAGCCCATGATCACTTCCGGCATTCGATATTGCAAATCCAACAATTGTGCAGCCTGTGGATTTCTGAGGATCACTTTTTCAAAAAGCGTCTTAGCCAGTCCCTCTTTTCCAGCCTGAAAGGACTTGATCGTTGGAGGAAGCTGAAAATGATCACCTGCAAAAACAACCTTTTTTGCTTTGAGAATCGGAATCCAAGTAGCGGCTTCCAAACCCTGAGCCGCCTCGTCAATAAATACCACATCAAATGTCATCCCTTTCAAATGGTAAGAGGACGCGCCCACGAGCGTAGTTGCAAAAACCTGAGTTCGCTGAAAAATATCGAAATGAATGTATTCCTCCAGTGATTTGGCAGCTTCACGGATTCGGGAAACTTCTGCAAACATCAATTTGCGTTGCGCGCGCTCTTCCGGACCAAAGTTGCGCTTGTATTGCTTTGCAAGATTCAGGTATTGATTGGTTTCCTTTCGGAGCTTTTTCAAGTCTCGGTAGCTTTCATGGAAAGCGGTCTTTGCGTCCAAAGTCTGATTTAAGATTTTTTCCTCTACTCGAGCGGGATGGCCTAGTCGAGTGGTCTCAATCCCTCGATCAGTAAGTTTCTCTACCAAAAGATCAACAGCCGCATTGCTCGGGGCACAAACTAAGATGGATTGATTGCCAATAACTGCATTCTGAATGGCCTCAATTAACGTGGTAGTCTTTCCAGTTCCGGGAGGACCATGAACCACAGCGACATCTTTTGCATTAGCAATCAAATCGCAGGCTTGATTTTGGGAATCATTTAAAGTGGGAGCTATTCCTCTTCCTTTTTCAGAAAATTGGGGTTTACCAGCTCCGAGAAGGATTTCGCGAAGCTCTTTCAAGCGCTGATTCTCAGCTGTGATTACTTTTTTCAGTGCAAATTCCATTTCCCGATAGCTGGCCTCATCAAAAAGCAGATCCACGCCGAGGCGATTATTTTCCATCCATTCTGGAAGCTCATCTGCTTGAAGTGTGACAATCATCGTATCCTTTTTCACTTGATTGACCACTCCGTTTACCCTATTATCTGAAGAATGATAACCCTCCTGCGTGCTAAAAAAGGAGACTGATTTGCCAGAACTGAAAGCTGAAGGGTAGTTGGAATCAAGACGCTCCACTTCTACGAGGAGTCGTTCGCCCATCCCAATTTTACTTTTCTTGAGTTGAATTGGATGCCAAGTGATGCCTTCTTTCTTCTTCTCGGTCAGACTGGTATTCAAAAATTTCTTTTGGTATTGCGTCAAATCTTCTTGCCACTCCAGTTTCAAAAGTTTCAGTCCTTGCTTTAATTCTTCTTCTATATTCGGCATCAATTGCTAATTTGAGTTCGAAACTACTCAACTCAGGCCTTGTTTTCCAAAAAACACTTAAATCAATGAATTATCTGGCGCATGCATATTTATCATTTGGACAAGAGGATGTGCTAGTGGGGAATTTCATAGCGGATTTTGTCAAAGGGAAAATGCTGCTCAATTATCCGCAAGCGATTACTGAGGGAATTTTGCTTCATCGGGAGATCGATCGTTATACCGATTCCTATCCTTTGGTCAGAGCCGGGCAAAGTTACCTTAGACCTAAGTTTAGACATTATTCCACAGTAATCACAGATATATTCTTTGACTATTTCCTCGGGAAAAATTGGGAGAAATTCAGTGACCAGCCATTAGCTGAATTCATTGAAAGTACTTATTTGATCCTAGAAAAAAATTCTGAGCACTTCCCCGAGCGCTTCTCTAAGATGTTTTATTGGATGAGAAGAGATAATTGGCTTCTACACTATGCTACTTTGGAAGGAATCCAAAAATCATTGACTGGCCTTTCGAAGCGGACTCGATTCGATTCCAAAATGGAAGTAGCGCATTTGGCTTTAATTGAGCAGGAAGCAGAATATGAATTGATTTTCTTCGCTTTTTTCAAAGATTTAGAGACTTTTGCGCTAGCAAAACTTTTACAAATAAAAGCACAGCACGATGGTCATTAAACCAAAAATATCCACCTATTTCTCCTTGAGTATGGTTCTGCTCATTTTGATAGCAGGTCTGATTTTCATTCTCAGAGACTTTGCTTACAAGGGAAGTTTTGGTCTCTGGTTTTATCTGGTTGCTTGTAGCTTAATCACTTTGGTAATCTTAATGCTTTTGGTAAAAATGATGGCCGGTTACCGGTTCATCACAGCAGGAAGAGATCAGATTATTGTAAAACTCCCGCTCAGAGGCTATACCAAAGTCTATCCAGTGGCTCAAATCATAGCTTGGGATGAGGAAATAATCTTGGCAAATAAGCGCCAATTCAAACAACTCACTATTGCATTCTCTGATCAACAATCCATCTCAGTCAGTAATCACGAGCATGATTCTTACGTAGAATTAGTGGAGTACCTTTCCAAGAAAGCTGGCAAGCAAAAGGTTAAAAACAAAAAAGCCTGAGGTGACTCAGGCTTTAGGTTAGCGTTGGGTTCGGAAGTTTTTATCGTAGAGTTCGATACTTTCCCGGATGATGCGCATCGCATCTTCTTTGCCCAGAAAGTCTTCTACTTTCACCTCTTTATTTTCCAATTTTTTATAATCCTCAAAGAATCGGTGAACCTCTTTCATCAGATGAGGAGGCAGATCATCGATGTCATCAATGTAATTCACTGATTGATCTCCAGCTGCCACTGCAATAATTTTATCATCTGCTTCGCCACCATCGACCATTCGCATCACACCGATTACTTTGGCTTCCACAAGGCACATGGAGGGAATATCGATCTGGGAAATAATCAAAATATCCAGTGGATCGTGATCTTCACAGAAGGTCTGAGGGATAAAACCATAATTGGCCGGATAGTGGACGGCTGAAAACAGAACTCGATCTAGCATTAGCATGCCAGTTTTTTTGTCCAATTCGTACTTCCCTTTACTACCTTTTGGGATTTCGATGACTCCTGTAACTACTTCAGGAGCGTTCTTTCCAATGTTGACATCATGCCAAGGATTGATCATAAGTATGTTGTTAAAAAAAAATTTAAAATAGATTTAGAACCCAAAGCTACGATTTTCAGGAAAAATCATTCCATCGAAGGCAACACTATCTTAATTGTGGTCCCTTCAGTGAGAACTGAGTTCAATTCGATCTTGCCCCCCATTTGCTCTACGGCTTCTTTCACCATATAGAGCCCTAATCCTGTTCCTACATTTTTTTGAGTGGCTCTCATAAAAAGTCCAAAGACCTCCTTTTGATATTTTTCGTCAATCCCAATCCCATTATCCTGGATCAAAATAGTGGCAATAGTTTCTGCCACTACGATTGAAATGGAGATTTTCTTTCCAGTATCACACTGCTTTTGAAACTGGACAGAATTACTGAAGAGATTATTTAAGATTACTCGAATTTTAGAATTATCACAAAAGAACTTACCCTCTTGATTGATATGGACATTGATTTCAAAATGTGACAAGTCAAACTTGGATCGATAGGCATCCATCTGCTGATCCACAATTTCGTTGAAGTTGATCTCGGAGATTTTATTATCAATTTTAGTTGAGCGATAGAAATCCAGCATCTTGTAAATAAAGTCATCCAGCTTGAATGTGGCTGAATCGATCATTTCGAAGTATTCTAAAATATGAGGATCCTCAATTTCCAATTTGGCAAGTTTGGACACGCCAGAAATACTCATCAAAGGACCTCTTAGCTCGTGCGAGAGACTGTAGACAAACTGATTCATCTCGGAATGCAACTTCTTAAGCTTGATTGTCTTATCCTTCAGCTCCGTACGCATAAAATAAATATCTGCGGCATTCTTGATGGAGTTTTTTATCTGCTCGATATTCCATGGCTTATCGATAAACCGATAAACTTCCCCTTTATTGATCGCATCAATCACACTGGCGATGTCAGAATAACCGGTCAGCAAGATTCGGATCGGATCTGGGTTGATCTTAACCATTTGCTCAAAAAACTCGGTTCCGGTCATCCCCGGCATGCGTTGATCGGCAATACAGACGTGGATTTCCTCTTGTTGGGCTATACGTAAGCCTTCCTCAGCATCTATAGCAGTAAAAATCTTAAAATCCTTTCTTAAAGTTGCCCTGAAAGACTTTAAGTTATTGTCTTCATCATCGATATATAGGACGTGAATCTTTTTATTCATAACGCTGCGTACTTTGATAAACAGGAAGGGTAATAATAAAAGTAGTACCCTGGCCTTCTTCCGTTTCTACTTCCAGAGTACCCTTATGATTTTCAATTATAGAATAAACAATCGAAAGCCCCAAACCTGTGCCCTTGCCTACTGCCTTGGTAGTAAAGAAAGGTTCGAAGATCTTATCTTTCACACGTTTCGGCATTCCAGGTCCATTGTCTGCAATTTCTATTCGAACATGGTCTGTGGTTGCGGAGGTTCGAATGGTGATTTTGGGGTCTTTTATCGTCTCTATATGATCCGCAAGTGCATGAACAGCATTATTGATAATGTTCATAAATACTTGATTGATTTTACCCGCCAGACATTCTACCAAAGGAAGTTCTCCAAATTCCCGCTCGATCCGGATTTTGCTAGGCATCGTGCTGTTTAACAAAATGATGGTACTGTTAATCCCATCATGGAGGTCGACTTTCTTCACATCTTGCTCATCCACTCTAGAGAAAATCCGAAGACCTTTGACTATTTCAACAGTCCGTTTAGCTCCGTCATCCATTCCCTTCAATAGCTGATCGACCTCGTCCAGCACATAATCCAACTCCAGTTCTTCTTCAAGTTCCTTAGCCTCTTTCTTGGTAGCCACTGTAAATTCTTGTTCGCCCTTACTTCGATAAAACCCAATAATCTCCATAATGTCCTTAATATCCCGTTTTAGAGGTGTGATGTTAGAGCTTACAAAGTTGATCGGGTTATTAATTTCGTGAGCAATACCAGCTGTTAATTGTCCCAAAGAAGCCATTTTTTCCTGATTCACTAATTGACTCTGCGTATTTTGAAGGGTTCGCAGAGCCAGCTCCAACTCGTCAGTTCGGATTTTTACTTTTTCCTCTAAGACACTATTTTGCTCTCGGATCAACTTTTCATTCAGTCCGAGGACCCTTAATCTTTCGGCCTGCTCTTCCTCCTTCTCCTTTTTTAGGATATTTATTTTATCGGCAAGGGCAAAGGATAAAAGAAGAGCCTCGAATGCAGAACCAAACGTAAAGATATAGTTAGTGAAAAAGTTATGGGGCAAGATGTTTAGATCGTTTAGTAAAAAAACTATCATACTCACAATTAAGAGAAACCAAGAAATCAAAAAGAATTTGGCCGGTCTATATCCCTTTTTTAAACTATATGTAGAGATTCCTACAAGGTAAATTGGAACAATTCCTAAAAAAATTTGAAGAACTCTGATTTTGGAATTTATTGAACCAAAGTCTATTAAAAATGAGATAAAAACAAGAATATAAATTGAGATAATAATTAAACCAAATCTATATATTTTATGGCTAAAGTGTCTAATTTTAAGAAATCGTAATGAATAATAAATTCCAACAATATTTACGATAACCGTACTTAGAAAAAATGAATTTTGCTTTAAAAATGAATTTTCAGGCCACAAGTATACATCTAAATATCCAGCCATTATTCCTTGAGTCATTCCAACAGAAAAAATGTATAGAATATATAATCCATACAAATTATCTTTTGTTGACGCCCACAAAAAAAGATTATAAAAGAACATCGCAAAAACGATCCCGAAATAAATGCCAAAAAGCACATTCCGTTCATCAATTGATATTTGCCCGGAATTGTTAGAAATAAGCTCTATTGGAATATTCACACTTCCAAAGGTTTGAATCTTAGCATAAAAAGTATTTGATTCATTAATAGGGACTTCTACTATATTGAAAAAACTTTTATAGTCATTTTTGTTGAAATTAATCCTTCCAAGTAATTTGATTAGGTTCCCATTATTATCGTAAATTTCAATTTCATTTAACATTGGGTTATTAAATGAAATTTTTATAGAATCATCTATATCCGCGTTTTTGAATAGTTGAATTTTGATGAAAACACTTTTTTCAAAATGACCCAAGTTAATATACTCATCATTAGAAACAATCAAATCAGCATTGTCTAAACTTTTAAATTCCTGAATTGAATTCAGGGAGTCGGATTCAGTTAAGTAACCTAAAAATTCAAAAGTTTTTTTTTCTTTCGAAACACAAGAACTAACTAGCAGAAATAAAATTAAATATATAATCCGATTCATTCTATATATGATGTATATTCAAGTATAACTTTTCTCCCTCTATAATTTTCCTCAATAATCAATCTATCATTATTTCGGATTTCAAAAACAGATTCTCTAAACTCTGGGGCACATAAAGGAATATTGATTGCATCTTGAAGTTTCATAGCAGTAGCAATCAAATCCAATTTTGGATAATAAAAAGTGCCATTATTTCCGACTTGAGTCAAAATTTCATAACCAGTTTCGAATCCAAGTTTGACGGTGGTTGGGGCCAAAAGGGCATACATAGATGTTAAACCTAGTTTTGGAGTAAGAGCCAAACAAGCTTTTGACATGAATACTGCTCCTATTCCCATTCCTGTAATCCTCCTTGAATTCCACAAACCGCAAACCTCTCCTGTACCAGAATCGATATCTTCATTGATGATACCCTTTATTGATTCATCAAGCTCTTGGATTGCTTCAACAATTGGCAAAGGGAATGCAGAATTAGCTTTGTGAATTCGAGCTCCCCCATGAACTAAGCCATCTTCCATTGATTCAACAATAACAACTATGACATCCGGATTATTAATCCAATCCTCATTGGCAGAAGTAACTTTTTTTACGCCAATGCTTTCTAGAACTTGTCGATGTCCAGCAATGAATTTTTGACAGCGCTCATGATCATTGATCGCTTTAAATGCGATTAACCTAAACATATTCTCATAAGTAAATCAAACTTTCTGAAACATCCCTTCTAAAAGCCCTAATGCTAGGGCCTGAGGCTACATTAAATCTGAACATAAAAAGCTCTTGATTTTTCAAATCTTTATTGAATAACGTATTTAACTTTTTCTTAAGCGACTCTATTACTGCTAC
>JBBQDY010000152.1:0-7279 GCA_038320155.1 Cytophagales bacterium | reverse complement strand
TTTTCAATCCTAGGGCTAGCTGCACACGCACAAGATGCTGATGCAGTGACAGATGAAGAGTTGGCGAAGTTTGCCAATGTTGAAGTGATGACTTCAAATTATGTAGATGAGAAGACCGAAGTATTAAGAAACATGATTCTTAATAATGAAAAAATAGACGGAGGAGCGCGATATAATGAGATCAAAGCTGCCTGGGGAGATGAAGCTAAAATGGCTGAAGCAAAAGTCACTGACGAGGAGAAAGCGGCATTTCAGGCAGTTCAGGATTTTCAGGAATCGTTGCAGGAAAGTGTGAAAACATATAAGACAGAATTGATCATGGATGACACCATTCTTGGTGCGGCTACTTACAACAAAGTCAACGGTGCGATCAAAGAAGATCCTGCTTTGAAAGCGAAATTAGACGAAATGATTGAAGCTCAAAAAGCGAAGGAAGCAGCTGCAAAAGCTGCCAAAGGTGATGGTTGATTAGATTGAATTAAGGTCTGCTATAAAGGTCTCTGAAATTGAACTGACTAGAGTTGTTGACCAACTTTTCTAGATAATATCAATTTTAGAGGCTTTTTTTTATATTTTCACACCAATAAGTCGACTGATTCGTTATCAAACCATGGTGTCAAAAAAATCATTTCTGTGTTTAATTTTTTCTCTTCTTTTCATATGTGCCTATGGTCAGGAAGATGATATTTTCGGCATATCGAACAAAGCCAAAAACCCGAAAAGTGAATCCGGTATTGGCAATGTCACTCGAAATTTGATGGAAATGTTTGCTGTGGAGCTCTCTACTGGCGCGGGGTATCATCAATTTGGAACGAGTTTCTACTCTAAGTTTCCAGACAATTATCCGCTAACTCAATTTCAGAATTTCGATATTCCTCTAGACATTAGTGAAGAGAATCCATTGAAAATGAAAGGCGAGGATTGGACCTTTCCAGTTTTCAATGCAGGCCTGAGAATCAACCTTTTTAGCCTCTTGACTATTGGTGGAGGCTACGGGCAGGAGTGGGGTAACTACCAAAATATGACTGGTGGAGATTTTGAACTCCCTTTCGAAGGCGATTCTTATCAAATCAGCAAACTCTATGGTACGGTGGGTTTGGTGCTCTATGATGCCAAAAAAAGAGCTTCATTCCTGAAGTGGCGATATCGAAAATATGCCTCTGCAAACCTGTACATGCAATCAGAATTAACGCAGCGTGCCCGGCAAATCTATCCATGGCGATTTATTTTGGAAGGAGAGTACGGAAAATTGAAATTAAAAAACCAGTACGATCCAGCCTTAGATCTTCCCGATCAGCCGCCCTATCAACCCAAATTTGCGGTTGCTAATGAGCCTTATTATGGGCTAGGACTTCGGATCGAGCGGGATTTTTCGGAGTACACCAAGATGTTTATTAAAGGAGGAGCAGAGTTCAGGAAATTCACCTATGCGGATGACAACTTCTCTGAATTTCAAAACATTGAGCAGACACTCTATGCGTTGCAGGTAGGTTTTTCTGTGAGGATTCCGGGTACCAAGCGTTGCAAAATCGGTGGATGCGGAGTAGTGATGAAGCATTCCCACAGAGGAATCGAATACCGAGGCAGTTCACTTTTCAATCGTCAAAATCGAAAAATTGGTCAATGGTATTAAGTTAGTCCTACTAATTTGACCTTTTTATTCTCTTTTCAAAACCACTCGGTTTTTACTATCTTGCAGCTTAAATCATCCCCGTGAATAGCATTATATGGCTCAAGGAGAAAACGAGAACATTATCCCAATCAACATTGAAGACGAAATGCGTGGAGCCTACATCGATTATTCGATGTCGGTTATTGTTTCCAGAGCACTTCCAGATGTCCGTGATGGACTAAAACCAGTACACCGCAGAATCCTTTTTGGAATGCAGGAACTTGGTGTATTACACAACAAACCTTACAAGAAATCAGCTAGAATAGTCGGTGAAGTACTTGGAAAGTACCACCCACATGGTGACTCTGCAGTCTATGACACTATGGTGCGAATGGCTCAACCTTGGTCTCTCCGTTATCCTTTGGTGGATGGTCAGGGTAACTTTGGTTCTGTAGATGGGGATAACCCCGCAGCAATGAGATATACCGAGGCTAGACTTAAGCGAATCGCTGAAGAGCTTCTAGTGGATATCAATAAAGAGACAGTTGATTTCCAATTCAACTTTGATGATTCCTTAAAAGAGCCAATTGTTTTGCCTGCAAAGGTACCAGCGCTCTTGCTGAATGGCGCTTCGGGTATTGCCGTAGGTATGGCTACCAACATGGCTCCTCACAATTTGGGAGAAGTCATCAGCGGAATCATCGCTTACATTGAAAATCGTGAGATTACCATCCCGGAATTGATGGAGTATATCATTGCTCCTGATTTCCCTACCGGAGGTATTATTTACGGTTACAATGGCGTGAAAGCAGCTTTTGAAACCGGGAAAGGCCGTGTAGTTATTCGTGGAAAAGCGAATGTCGAAATCAAGGATGGTGGAAGCAAGGAGATGATCATCATCACTGAAATTCCATACATGGTCAATAAGGCCAACATGGTGGAGAAAACCGCGCAGCTGATCAATGAAAAGAAAATTGAAGGAATCTCTGCAATTCGTGACGAGTCAGATAGATCAGGAATGCGAGTGGTTTATGAATTAAAGCGTGATGCTATTTCAAGTGTTGTTCTGAATAATCTTTACAAGCATACCGCGCTACAAACTTCTTTTTCGGTAAACAATGTAGCATTGGTCAAAGGAAGACCATATACGCTAAACTTGAAGGATTTGATCGTCCATTATGTCAGTCACAGACATGAGGTGGTAGTCAGAAGAACAGAGTACGAATTAAAAGAAGCTGAGAAACGAGCGCACATACTTCAGGGTTATTTAATTGCTTTAGATCATTTGGATGAAGTGATTACTTTGATTAGAAGTTCAGCCGATCCTGAAACCGCAAGAAATGGTTTGATCGAGCGATTTGAATTGAGCGAAATTCAGGCAAGAGCTATTCTCGATATGAGATTGCAGCGATTGACTGGAATGGAGCGCGAGAAAATCATCCAAGAATTCAAAGAGATCATGACATTGATCGATGAGTTGAAAGAAATTCTGGGAAGCGAAGAAAAGCGAATGGAGATCATCAAAACCGAGTTGAATGAGGTGAAAGATCGCTATGCGGATGCTCGTCGGACAGTAATCGAGCACAACGCGGAGGATTTCAGCTACGAGGATATGATTCCTAATGAAGAGGTGATCATCACTGTGTCTAACGAAGGCTATGTGAAGCGTACTGCTTTATCAGAATACCGTACCCAAGGTAGAGGAGGAGTAGGATCCAGAGGAGTTTCCACCAAACAGGATGACTTCACTGAATATCTTTTTACGGCTTCTACCCACAATTACCTTTTGATTTTCACGGATAAAGGGAAATTATTCTGGTTGAAGACTTACGCAATTCCGGAAGGAGGAAAAACTTCTAAAGGAAGACCAATTCAAAACCTGATAAGTATTACTCAAGAGGATAGAATTCGTGCGATTATCCAAGTTGGCGACTTGAATGATCCAGATTACATCAATAATCATTTCCTGATCATGGTGACCAAGCGTGGAATCATCAAGAAGACTACACTGGAACAATACAGCCGTCCAAGAACTAATGGAATTATCGCCTTGAATATCCGTGAAGATGATCAGTTGGTGAATGTCGATATGACAAACGGTGGGCAGCATATTGTCATTGCCGCGAAGTCTGGACGTGCTATTCACTTCAATGAATCAGCGGTAAGACCAATGGGAAGAACTGCCACTGGGGTGAAAGCGATAAAGTTAAATCAAGATAACGACTACGTGATTGGCATGGTATGTGCATCGGAGGAAAATGCAACCCTGTTAGTAGTATCTGAAAAAGGATACGGTAAGCGATCAAATTTAGATCAATACCGGATTACCAATAGAGGAGGTAAAGGTGTGAAAGCGATGAGTGTAACCGAGAAGACCGGTCATCTTGTAGCAATCAAAGAAGTAATCGATTCGGATGATTTGATGATTATCAATAAGTCAGGAATCACTATTCGAATGGCAGTCGACAGCCTTCGGGTGATGGGCAGAGCCACTCAGGGTGTACGATTAATAAAAATTGGCGGTAATGATGAGATTTCATCCGTAGCAAAAATATCTAAGGAAGAAGTGGAAGAAGTACCTGATGTAGAAATCTCTGATGAGCCTACTCAGGAAACTCCGGAATCTTCAGATGATGAACCAACAGAATCAAACGAATAACCAAAAAAAGAAAAACTTAACATGAAGAAGCTAATTCTATCAATGGCCTTGATCGGTGCAACGACTCTGGCTTTTGGACAAAAAAAGGTAATGCGTTCAGCTGAAAAGAACTTCAAATCAGGAGATTTGACAGCTGCGATGACGGACATTACCGCAGCATCTGCTGATCCTGAAACAGGGTCCGATCCTGCCACATACCTCCTAAAAGCAAAAATTCAAACAAAAATGTTTGGGTCCGATTCGACCAATGCTGAGTCTAATCTTGCAATAGGAAAAGAAGCTCTCAGTACTTATATGAAAGCCTTTGAAATGGCTGGATCCAATAAGACTGATGGAGTAGGTGAGGAAATTTACACTGAAGACATTACAGGCGTTCCGGATAACCTGAGACCTTATTCAGTAAAAACTTTGAAAAATACTGCTTTTGACAAGGCTATCGAGCGGTACAATGAAAATGACCTGGAGTTGGCCTACGGCTACTTCGACCTTGCAGGAGAAATTGATTTGACTGATACCACCATTCATTACAATGCTGGTTTCCTTGCAAACGATCTTGGAATGTATGAAGAAGCAAAACGTCATTTCGGATACCTGCTAGATTTGGAAGACTATAACAAGCTAAACGCCTATTATTTCTTGGTTCAAATCCAGAGTGGTGAAGACAAAGATCCTGACGGTGCTTACGAGACAGTAATGGCCGGAAGAGAAGATTATCCTGAGGATAAAATCCTTGCAGAATATGAAATTCAATTATTGCTTCAGTTAAACAAAATGGATGAGGCAATGGCTCAAATCCAAGAGGCGCTAAAGAACGATCCGAACAATGCATCCATCTTATTGAGATCCGGCTACTTGAAAGAGCAGTCTGGAGATATCGAAGGAGGTTTAGCTGATTACAAGAAATCAGTTGCAGCTGACCCAACCTATTTCGAAGGTCAATATTACACTGGTGCTTTATTGCTAGAGCAGTCTGTTAAATTGTTGAATACGCTGAATGATATGTCTGATGCGGAGTGGGAGAAGCAGTCCCCAATCGTAGGTAAGAAGGCGGATGAAAACTACAAGGAAGCTGCGAAATACTTTGAGAAAGCTTTGGGGATTAGACCTGACAATACTGAAATCATGGCAATCCTTTTCCAGATCAATACTCGTCTGAAAAACACTGCTGAAGCTGAGAAATACAACAAAAAGCTAATCGAACTGAAAGGTCCAAACTGGATGGAAGACGGCGAATAATATTTCCGAAATCATTTGAAAGAGAGTCGAATTATCGACTCTCTTTTTTTATGATCTTAGATGATCGTTTATTTTAGAAAGAAAGCTAAGTTTTCAGTGGAAATCTGATCTTGATCCCCAAAAGAATTTATATTTAAGAGCCTAGCAAATCCACCCAATGAGTGTTGATCGAATTATCTTTTTAAGCCTGATTTTCATCAGTTCACTTGCGACTTCCTCCCTGGCTCAAGATAAATTCCAAAAATCGATAAGTCTTTCCTTCGAATCCGGACCATTAATCAGTAATGGTAGGCCTTGGGCGGATGAAATCAAGAATAGTATTGATTATCGGGGAATCGATGCCAAGTTCAGTTGGAGAAAAATCTCCAATACCCACATGAACCATCTCTATCGCTATCCTACTTTTGGAGTTGGGTTCACATCTTTTCTGAGTGAATTTCCGGAAATAGGTAGACCTCAGGCTTTTTACGGATTTTTTGAAATGCCTTTTTCATATAAAAGTAAAGGGCAAAAATTTTCCTTTGGCTATTTTTCACAGATAGGGGTAGGATTTAACCTGACTCCATACGATTCCATTGATAATCCTTTGAATAAATACATCGGCTCAAACTTGAATGCCTATATCCATTTTGGATTGAAAGGAGAATATCAACTTTCTGATCGTGTACTTATTTTTTCCAATATCGGAATGAAGCACTATTCCAACGGGGCGATGAAAAAACCTAATGCTGGAATCAATCTTGTTCCAATTTCGATGGGCGTAAAAAGCTATTTAGGAAAAGTCAATCCGACTTCGACCACAACACCAGTTTATCCGGACCTCGACAAAAGATGGCTTCTTAATGTTGCGCTTTATACAGGTTTCAAAAATTATGAAATTGGAGATCCAGATTATTTTAGAGGAGGACTTGGAGTCAATTACCTCTGGGAGGCTAATTATAAATTTCGAGTGGGTTTAGGGCTTGACTTTTTCTATGCACCGGGAATGAGTGAAAGAAATAATGGGGAACAATTTTCCTTTCGTGAACAGACCTCACTTGCAGTCGTAGCTTCATGGGAATGGAAGCTAACCGAAAGATTATTTATGCCGGTAGGATTCGGAGTATACATTTATAGAAATGAGCTCAATCAAGAGTTAAGTGGTTTCTATGAGCGAATTGGTTTTCGTTATCGAATGACAGAATCACTCTCAGCAGGAGTGCAAATCAAAGCCCACAAAGCAAAAGCTGATTTCTTTGAATTTACCATAGGGTATACAATTCCAGGAAGGGTGAGGTATCAAAACAGTAAGTATATTTCAAGTCCCCATTGATCAAAATATATTTTTTTTTAACTCATCCTTATTCTAGCTTGCTCAATTGAATTAGCCCTTTTATGACAAAATTTAGTAGCATGAGCTGGTTGATGAGTCTAGGATTGACTTTGATCAGCTTTAGTGGATTTGCCCAGTCCAAGAGTTCAGCTGAGATTTATCATCAACTTCTTCAGCTCAATGAGACCAAACGAATCCTGTATGTCGCAGCTCATCCCGATGATGAAAATACCCGATTGATCGCTTATCTGGTCAATGGCCTACACAGCGAGGTGGCTTATTTGAGCCTTACCCGAGGGGATGGAGGTCAGAATCTTATCGGAAAAGAACTGGGAATCGGTCTAGGTCAGATTCGCACGCAAGAATTATTGAAAGCGAGAGAAATAGATGGAGGAAGACAGTTTTTTACCCGTGCCATGGACTTTGGATATTCTAAGGATCCTACTGAAACGCTACAAAA
>JBBQDY010000151.1:0-7280 GCA_038320155.1 Cytophagales bacterium | reverse complement strand
GGATGTCAAATCAAACTTAGAAAAGATCAATCACCACGGCAAGCGGGCTGACGCAATCGTGAAAGGCATGCTCGAGCATAGTCGTAAGAGCGAGGGAACAAAAACCGCAACTAATCTCAATGCCTTGGCGGATGAGTATTTACGTCTAAGCTATCACGGACTTCGGGCAAAGGATAAAAGTTTCAATGCTGACTTTAAGACAGTCTTCGATCCGAACCTTTCCAAAGTGGAGGTCATCCCACAGGACATTGGAAGAGTACTATTGAATCTGATTAACAATGCTTTTTACGCGTGTACTGAACGGAAGAGGGAATTCTCCAAGGGTTTGGAACCCTTGGAGAATTTAAGCTCGGAGGCCCGCGATAGCGATCGGGAAGAACCCTTGGAGGGATATAAGCCACTGGTCACCGTTTCCACCAAAAACCTTGGCGACAGAATAGAAATATCAGTAAGCGACAACGGCCCGGGCATTCCCGACGCTATCAAAGACAAAATCTTCCAGCCCTTCTTTACCACCAAGCCTACCGGGCAGGGGACGGGTTTGGGATTGAGTTTAAGCTATGATATTGTGAAATCGCATGGGGGAGAATTGAAGGTGGAGACTAAGGAAGGTGAAGGTGCGGAGTTCATGATCGCATTACCGATATAAACTAAAACCAAATAATCAAATGAGCCTCAAAAAACACTTGAAATCCCATATGATTCTTTTGATGGCACTAATTTTAGTATGCCCGGGAGTAGAAATTTGTGCACAGACCCAGAATGTACATATCGAACAAATTTCTGGTACCAATGGTATTTCACTCGGTAAAATCAATGCCATCACACAGGACAAGCAAGGCTTTATGTGGTTTTCCGATCAAACCAACGGATCCATCGTCCGTTATGACGGTAGCCATATGAAAAGGTATGGATATGATTTTAGAAACCCCAACTCGCTAGGAGGAAATTATCCTGAATGTCTTTATACTGATGATTCAGGGATTATCTGGATAGGTTTTTATGGACAAGGGCTGGATCGCTTCGACCCGCTGACCGATACTTTCACCCACTATAGTCACGACCCGAACGATCTCAAAAGTCTGGCAAATGATTATGTATCTGCCGTACTTGTAGATCATTTAGGTAATGTCTGGGTTGGTACCGATAATGGTTTGGATCTTCTCGACCCTAAGACAGGAACTTTTACACATTTTAAGCACCAGGTCAATGATACCACAAGCCTGAGTTTTAATGAGGTGAGGGCGCTCTATGAAGACAGGTCTGGAATCCTTTGGGTGGGAACTGGATTAGGCTTTGCCTCAGATGATGATGGAGGTCTTAACCGATTTAACCGAACTACTGGCACTTTTACACGCTATCTACACGATCCGGATAATCCCAAAACCCTGATCAATAATAAAGTGCGTGCGATTTATGAGGATAGTAAAGGTAATTTTTGGGTGGGTACGCAAGGAGATGGTCTGCACAGTATGGATCGGAAAACAGGAATATTTAAACGACATACTTATGATCCCTCCCATCCTGAAAAGTTAAGCCGGCCGCCCTTGGTCAACGTATGGGACCATATTACATTTATCGTTGAAGACGCTGAAGCCAATTTATGGATCGGTACAGAGTCGGGTGGGATCAATAGATATGATTTGGGCACTCACGAACTTACCCATTTTGGGAGGGAAACAGATGATAACCAGACATTGACAGATAATTCGGGTTGGAGCGCCTATGCCACAGAAGATGGGCTAATATGGTTGAGCACCCAGCAAAACCCTAAATTATATAAGATCGACCTCTATACGAATTCCATTCCATTATATTCTGATAAGGGACAGGTTACCAGTTTTTATGAGGAAACGCCTACAATTCACTGGATAGGAACGAAGAACGGATTGGTACGGGAAGATCTTGAAAACGGAACTAGCCAGAAATTCTTACATGAACCGGGTAACCCTAACAGCATAAGTAATAATCAAGTTACTAGCATAATGAAGGATCACCTTGGATATTATTGGATAGGCACCTCCAACGGTTTAAACAGATTGGATCCAAATTCAGGTGATTTTACACAATACCTTCCAGATCCAAATGATAGTACCAGTATCAACAAAGAGAGTATTTTCGAGATTCGTGAGGATAAGGATCTAAATTTATGGATAGCCACTTATGGTGGGGGTTTAGAACTTTTTGACAGGGAAACGGGAAGTTTTAAGCACTATAGACATAATCCCGAAGATGTGACAACCATCCCCAGCGATATGGTAGCCTCCATTATTGTCGATGAACAGAACAACCTTTGGTTGGGAGGTTTTCTTAACGGAGGAATAAGCAAGTTGAATCGCCATACCAACACCTTTGATAGGTATCTTCCGGGCCTAACAATTTCTGATTTATTTGTAGATGCGGATGGTATTCTTTGGGTGGGCAGTGTTAATGGTCTTTACTCGTACAACAAGGAATCAGATAGTTTTGGGGACACCGACTTGAAGTTTAGTGTATCATCAATTATTGCTGATAATCAGAATAACCTTTGGATTTATACCGCGGTTGGTTTAATGAAATTGGACCAAAAACGGGAGAATAGTATTCTATTCGACGAGAAAAATGGAGTTCAAGGAGTATTGAGCATTTCTGGGGGGGCATTTAAACAACGCGATGGTAAATTACTTTTTGTAAGCCCCAATGGGTATTACGCCTTTTATCCGGACAAGATTAAAATTCCAAAAGATACTACCCTATTGTATTTTACAGATTTTGAGCTAAATGGTTCGTCGGTAGCTATTGGGGAAAACAGTCCATTAGAGTTACCCATCTACAATGCGGAAGAAATTAAACTGAATTATAACCAAAATGTATTCTCAATAAAATTTACGGGCATCGACTTCCGCAACTCAGAGGACAATACGTTCAATTATATGCTGGAAAACTATGACAGCGATTGGCGCAGTGGCAAGGCTGAAGATCCGGTTACCTATTTTAAAGTGCCTCCGGGCGACTATACTTTCAAAATAAAAACGGCCAACGCAAGTAGCGGCTTATGGTCTGAAAAAAGTATCAAGATTTTGATCTCTCCTCCCTGGTATGCCAGTTGGTGGGCTTTTCTTATTTACACATTGTTATTTCTTGCGATGGTATATGCCGTACATCGCTATCAAAAAGATAGGCTATTGAAAAAAGAAAGAGAGCGGAGTAGGGTCAAAGAATTGGCCCATGCCAAGGAAATAGAAAAAGCATATACCACGTTAAAATCCACCCAAGCCCAACTGATCCAATCTGAAAAGATGGCCTCCCTCGGAGAACTCACTGCCGGTATTGCCCACGAGATTCAGAATCCACTGAATTTTGTGAACAACTTTTCGGAACTCAATCGGGAACTTATCGCAGAATTGAAGGAAGAAATCGAAAAAGGAGACCTCGAAGAGGTCAAACTCATAGCAGCTGATATTGAAGGTAATGAAGAGAAAATCAACCATCACGGAAAGCGGGCTGACTCCATAGTCAAAGGCATGCTCGAACATAGTAGATCGAATAAAGGAGAGAAAGTACCTACTAATCTCAATGCTTTGGCAGATGAATACCTGAGACTTTCCTATCATGGCATGCGCGCTAAGGATAAGTCTTTTAAGGCAGATTTTTCAACAGACTTTGATCCTGATCTTCCCAAAATAAATGTGGTGCCTCAGGAAATTGGAAGGGTGCTTTTGAATGTGATCAATAATGCTTTTCAGGCTAGTGCGCAGAAAGATCTTCCAGGTTTGGTAGGCGACGACAAAAGAAACCTGGAAGGTCTACATCCCACCGTCACCGTCTCCACCAAAAACCTTGGTGAAAAAATAGAGATTTCTGTAAAAGACAACGGCCCCGGCATCCCCGACGCCATCAAAGAAAAAATCTTCCAACCTTTCTTTACTACGAAACCTACCGGGCAGGGGACTGGACTTGGCTTATCACTATCTTATGATATTGTAAAGGCGCATGGGGGAGAATTGAAGGTCGAATCTTCCGTCGGGCATTTTACCCAATTCCGAATTTTGCTGCCAAAATCAAAGCCGGATTAAAAATCTTGAAAGAAGGATGAGCAGAAAATCCGAGTAATGCCCCTGGACTATTTTTTAAGAGGAATGATTCACCAGAAAGGACAAGATAAAAAGATCATCTTATTGGGCTAGCTAAATGATGGATAAAAATTCACCGTATTTCGATGGAATCTGGTGCTATTCAAAATGCGATTGAATATTTTTAGTTTAATTCATACTTTAGGAATATCTATTTTTCATCAAAAAAAAGAAGTATAAACCCACCGACTAATCTATCGCAACTTGACCTCGAGCCTTAGCAAAAACGCACACAACCGAAAAATTCTTCTTCGTCTATTTGGTGACCTCGAAGAAGATTTGATCTCACAAATTCTAAACAATGGAAAAAGCCTGGAAGTAGAGTCAGGAAAGTTTCTTTTTCACCAAGGTGACCAGGATAATTCCCTTTATATCGTCATTTCTGGTAGATTTAGAGCTTTAGCAAGGCAGGAAGACGACTCGCTTCATGCGTTAGGCGATATCGGAGAGGGAGAACCAATAGGAGAATTTGCGCTTTTCATGGGCGAACCCCGTTCCGCTTCCGTAGTCGCTATTCGAAAGTCTATTGTGCTGGAGATCAAGGAAAGCCAATATTTGGAAATTGTATCCAAACATCCCTCTTTTTCAAGTAAGCTAACCCGCTTTGTAGTAAACAGACTGCGCAGAAACTCTCTGCAGCAGCACCTGGAGACTTCTGCCAAAAACATCGCAGTCATTAATCTTCAAGCTGAGAACGATATCACAGCCTACACAGAGGCCATCAAAAATGAGTTTGAGTCGCTTGATGTCAAAATCCAAATCCTAGACCATTATTCACACGCTAACCTTGAGACACAGGACATGTACGACACCCTAGAGCAACACAACGGGTTAAACTTTCTGGTATGCAGTGACGCAGACCTTTCCTGGTCGCGAAAGTGCATCATCTATGCAGATTTGGTGGTCTTAGCCACTGATTTTTACGGTGAAAGTGAACTACAGGAAATCGAAAAACACCTAGATCTCTATTCTCAAAACATCCTCAACAAAAAAATCTACCTGCTTCTCCTTCATCCCGAAGCAGCCAAATTTCCTGAAAACACCAAACGTTGGTTTATTGATCGAAAAATTGACCTTCATATCCACTATCGGAAAAACCATGGCCCCGATATCCGCCGTTTTGCACGAATTCTGGTAAATAAGGCCATCGGACTGGTCTTAGGAGGTGGAGGCGCAAAAGGATTTGCCCACTTGGGTGTAATCAAAGCACTGTATGAGGAAGGAATAGAAATAGATTTCTTGGGAGGAACCAGCGCAGGTGCTCTCTACGGTCTGACAGCAGCATACTGTGATTTTGAGAAAGAAAAAATTGACTTCTATAGCAAGGATTCAGCTGAAAGTAAACTCACCTCCAATGACTTCACCCTTCCCATGATTTCATTTATGTCTGGAAAAAAAATGACTAATTACCTTAAAAAGATCTTTGCCGATTCTCATCTGGAGGACTTTTGGGTAGGGAGTTATTGCGTTTCGACCAATTACTCCAGTGCCACCTCAAGGATTCATAGTCGCGGCTTGGCTTGGAAACAAATCGAAGCCAGCATCGCCATTCCCGGGATTTATCCTCCAGTGGTAATTGATAATCAGCTCCATGTCGATGGAGGAGTGGTAGACAACTTGCCCATCGAGACGATGTACAACTACCCAGTCCGACATATCATTGCCATTTCACTCACCCAGTTGAAATCCCGTCCAGTAGATTTTGATGAAACGCCTAGTGCGCGCAGTTTACTCTGGAACAAAATTACAGGAAACAAAAAATTCAGGCTTCCCGGCATTACCTCGATTTTGGTTAATTCGCTTACCCTGAATAGTCGACAAAAGCAGGAAATGAGCAAATCAGGTGTGGCGATTTACTTGGAAATGGAGCTGAAAGGAATTGGAATGATGGATGATACCAAATGGAAAGAAATTGTCCAGAAAGGCTCTGATCAAATGAAAACCACTTTGGTAAATTTCCCTAAGGAAAAGAAATT
This sequence comes from Cytophagales bacterium, assembly GCA_038320155.1. Taxonomy (GTDB): domain Bacteria; phylum Bacteroidota; class Bacteroidia; order Cytophagales; family Cyclobacteriaceae; genus Algoriphagus. The sequence continues at coordinate 1,192 of JBBQDY010000151.1, read as the reverse complement.
CTGGTAAGCCAACGTAATATAATTGATGCCGCTGAGGCAGTATGGAGAGCTGGTGGAGTTTGTCCCAATACTTGAAGAAGTCCAACAACGGTTCGTTTTATAAGATAGGTTTTTCAAATCTGTTGGGAAAGTGTCAGCGTATCTAGTGGGACGCAAGAATCAGAACTAACCTTATTTGGCAATCAAGACAAAACCCAAGCGCTCATTTAGTGATAAAGTGCTTTTGAACTCAAAAACTTAATAGATGCAAAACTAATAAAGTCCCTGAGTTGATAAAAAAAAAATTAACTCAAAAACAGTGAGCAATATTTCTAAAGAGATTCTTTATGAATCAAATAGTTAAATTTTTTATTGGATTAATCTTATCAAAAAATTATCTGAAAATTTATTCTCACATTCCAAAATGATGATCAACAGGATTTTAGAAATATTTTCATACATTCGAAATATCTTTTTGTAAGAAGTAATACGCTTTTCACTTCTTATAGGAGATAGTTTTTAACCTAGTTTGTTGGTTTTTCGTTTTTTCAAAATTATTTCGCTTTTAACAGTATTTGAATTCTTTAACCATGAATACATTTTCAATGCAAACATTCTTTTCACTCAGGAACAGGCTGTTGACAGTATTGCTTCTTGCCACAAATTTTTCTTATGCCCAAACTGTTAAGCTCGAACAAGGGCAAAATGGCGGGGTTGATCAAAATCCTGTAAGCCCTATAGCTTGGGCAACCGGAAGTTCAAATTCAGGCAACAGTCATTTCTTTGAAGGGCAGTCAATTCCCTATCGTCTGACCATTTCAAATTTGCGGGCGGGCAACCATACTGTAGAGATTGAATGGGACACCCGAACCAATAACAAAAGCGCTATCGACTACGTCACGAATTTCGATAGAATCTGTGAGGATGTAATCCCAAGTTCTGGTACTCCAAATTTTCGAGCGATACCAACACCTAATGGAATACCCCAACCTTCGGCAAGTTTCAACAAACTTTCTGTTGATGAAAAGAAAATCGCCATCTACGGAGGTACAATAACTGACATACAATATGTCCTGCAGGAAAATAATTCGGCAACAAGTGCTATAACCAGATTAAGGATATCTTTTACCGCAAGTGGTAGTAATGGACCAAATAACACGGTTATTATTGCCTGGGGAGGCCACATTGCCAGTGCACAAGATTGGGGTCAAGG
>JBBQDY010000150.1:0-7289 GCA_038320155.1 Cytophagales bacterium | reverse complement strand
CAACCCATAGAAATAAGAAGGAATAGTTTTACCAAGAAAGGTTCTATCATTGAAATCTATAACTCCATCTGGTTCGCCGGAAAATTGCTGCCCATCAGCACCCGGACCATTGATATCCAGAAACTTGACATCACCCGGTCTTGGATTTTGGGGGGAATTTCGATCTACAAATCCACCTCTAAATATGGCATCAATTTCTGCCTGGGTTTGATAGATGCCTGCGGTTTTATACCCAAAGAAATAGCCAATTGGTTGACCTACAGCAGTACGGTAGTTGGCATCTGATGTGAACTCCTCGATTCCAGGCGCAAGCTCTTCCAGCCTGTTTTGTACCGTTGTGAAATTACCGTTCAATGAGAGCTGGATCCCATTGGAAAACGTCTTACTGTAGCCAAGCTCTATCTCAATTCCCTTGTTACTCACTCTGCCAAGATTCACAGGTGTACTTCCAAAACCCGTGGAATTGGGCAATGGTAGCGAATACAGGAAATCTTTGGTAGTCCTATTGTAATAAGTAACCAAGAGATCGACCTTGTTATTGAAGAGTCCCATATCAAGGCCAAAATCAACTGTTTCTACAGTTTCCCATCTGACATCCTTATTGACAAAATTTATGGGAACAGGCGCCTGAATGGAGGTGTTTCCACTTCCGTAATCAGGGGTAGTCGACACCCTGAATATATGTGGATAAGCCGCCGTGTTTGAGTTACCAAGTTGACCCCAGCTTCCCCTAATTTTCATCTCCGAAATAATTCCTGATTTAGGGAAAAATTCCTCTTGGCTGATTCTATAGGCTCCGGAGAATGATGGAAAAGTACCCCATCGGCGATTATCTTCTGGTGAAAACGTACTGGTCCCGTCTCTTCTGATCGTACCGGTAAGCAAGTACTTGTCATCGAAGTTATAGGAAATTCGCCCCAAGTAACCTAAAAAAGCAAATTGACCTGCACCACCTCCTAAGTTTGGATCTCCCCGGCCGTTATTCACCACTTGGAAGAAATCTCTAGAGTTGCTTATAAAGTCACTTCCTCTGACTGAAAGTGTGGTAGATCTGTTTTTTTGATACTCCATCCCTGCAAGCACGTCAATAGAATGCTTTCCGAATTCTTTGAAATAATTCAGGGTGTTGGTAAATACTTGAGTATATCCTTCTCCTCGAGAATCGTTAAATTCATTTCCAGGTCTGTTCAGTCCCATTTCAGCAACCAGATATTCAGGTCTCCATTGATCGTCCCTGTTGGTAGTAAAGTCCATGGAGAAAACAGATCTGTAAGTCAAGCCTTTGAAGATCTCCAACTCAGCGTAAACACTTCCTAACATTCTTGTGAGACGGTCATTATTGTCTACGATCTGATTTATACCTACCTGATTTGCGATCGTCAGTCCTCCAAGGTCATTATTCCCGTCATACCCATATCGATTGTTAAGGATAGGATTTGACGGATCTTCGAAAATATTAAAGAAAGGTGGTGCTGTAAGTGCACTTTGTAGCAAAAACCCATCTCCTCCACCATTGATACCTCTGACTATTTCTTGATGTGAAACTGTAAATGTTTGTCCGAGTTTCAGTCTTTTGTTTACTCTAAAATCTGAATTGGCTCGGAAATTATAGCGTTTCAAATCATATTTTTGAACGGTAGCTTCTTGCCCGAAAAATCCACCTGACACGAAATAATTATAATTATCTCCACCGCCCGATACACTTACATTGTGATTCTGAATCGGAGCATTCATATTAAGTGCCTGATCCCGCCATTGGAGCTGATTACTCCTATTTCTAATCGGGCTTCCTTCGCGTAGGTCCGGATGCAATACCTGATAAGCAGCATCTGTGGGAACCAAACCGTTCTGGATATTTGCTGCATTATAAGCATCTTGAGTAAGTCCAAGCCATTGATTCGTATTCATGTATTCTGGAATCCGAGTAATATTTTGAATGCCGTAATAGGAGTCTAAATTGACTGTAGGTTTACCCTTCTTTCCTCTTTTGGTAGTAATCAGAACTACACCATTGGCAGCTCTCACACCATATACCGCTGATGCCGAAGCATCTTTTAAAACAGATATACTCTCAATATCTGCTGGATTGATTGTTGAAAGTGGATTGGTTATTCCGCTTGAATTATTTCCAACGGGAACCCCATCAACTACAAACAAAGGCTGTGCGTTCCCCACCGTACCCACTCCTCGCACTCTTACCGAAACCGGAGATCCAGGCGTACCGTCTACAGCAGTCACTTGCACCCCCGCAATACGACCCTGCAAAGCTTGATCTGCCGAGGCGATTGGCAATTTATTGATCTCAGCTGAACTGACGGTTCCGATGGACTCGGTCATTAGCTTTCTGCTTTTTTCACCATATCCAATCACAATCACTTCCTCAAGATTGGTTGCATCCTCATTCAAGATGATATCAATCCTCGTTTGATTCCCGACCGATACTTCTTGGTTGGAATAGCCTATAAAAGAGAAAACCAACACTTCGGTAGTTTCGGCGTTGATTTGATATTTTCCATCTATATCAGTTACTGTTCCGTTGGTCGTTCCTTTGACAATGATAGTTACGCCAGGCAGCGGATCTCCATTGGAATCGTTTACTATTCCAGAAACCGAAACCCGCTCTTTGATCGCGATACTCACATCTGCCTCAGTGGGAGTCAATCGCTCCTTCACATGGATATTGTCATTGACTTGGATAAATCGCAAACCAGTACTTTGCGAGACATCTTGAAGTACTTTGTAGACGCTTTGCTTGTCTGAGAAGACAGATACTCTCTGATTGAGATTTACTTTACTGGAATTGTAGGTAAACTCAAAACCTGATTGCCGTTCGATTTTATTGAAAATTGATAGTAAGGATGAATTTTCCTCGCTCAAATCAACTCGAACCTGTTCGATATTTTTTCGCTGGGCATTGCCTGAGTTTGCTAACAAAACAGTGCAAAAAATCAACTGAAAAACGAACCCGTATAATACCTTTTTTGACATCATAATTAGTTGTCTTAGTATGTTTTTTTTCATAATATTGTTAAGGTTTAAGTATTCGAAAAACTTGGACTTTTGCCTGGAATGGTTGGCGCTACTACAGGCAATTTTGAGGACAGCCAATTCTACTCGAATTGGCTGTTTCTTTAGGAGCTATTTGGTTTTTCCATATTTCTTAGTTTTGGGTTAATTGTATAGTTCTACTTTTTTACCATTTATTCGATATTTGATCTCAGAGGTGTGTTTGATTCCTTCCAATACGTTGATGAGGGTTTCGTCGTGGAAATTGCCCGTGTAGGCCCAATTATTTTTCAATTTTCCTGAGAGCGTCACCTCCACATCAAACCAGTTTTCTATTTTACTTTTCACAGTGGGAAAGGCAGCGTTTTTGAAAACCAGATTTTTATCTTTCCATCCGGTTATTTCCAAAGAATCAAATTTGGACTTATGGAATTCTCCGTCTTCGGCTATGGTCAGCATTTCCGAAGGCAGGAGCATCACTTGATTTCCCTTGTGATCGTTGACCTTTACTTTTCCTGAGATTAAAGCCACCTCTAGTTTTTCTTCAGATGATTTACTGGCGTTAAAGGAGGTGCCCAATACTTCGATTTGAGCCTTGCCCAAGTCCACTATGAATGGTCTTGATTCTTCTGCCACATCAAAAAATGCCTCTCCGTCTAACAAAACAGATCGAATGGAATCGGAAAATCGATTTGGATAAGTAATTTTCGAGCTGGAGTTTAGATGAATTCTGCTCCCGTCTTCAAGCGTCAAAACCGTTTTAATTCCAGCAGTATTGATCTTGGTAATCCATTGGATAGGGTCTTCTTTTGCAATCGGTTTTTCGAATGCCACCGTGTAAAAAATCCAACTACAAAATGTCAGGATGAAAATTGCTGCGATATTTCGAAGCGAAAAAACAGAATTCCACCTAAAGAGAATTAATGGATTTTTTTTTTGAGAAACCTCCTTGAGATCGCCTCTGATTATCTTTTCAAAAACTTCCAGATAGATTTCATTCTTCATCAGGTGTTTTTCCTGATAGTCAATTGACCTGATGAATGTAGCTGCCTGTATCACTACTTCTTTTTTGTGAGCATTAGCTTCAATCCATTTTTCCCAGAAATGAGTCGTATTCTCATTGGGGTTTTTGACCCACTGAATGAAGAATTCATCTGTGAGGAAATCTTCAAGCTGGTAATCTTTGAATTTTATGTGGTCCTTATCTTGAAACATCTGGTTACTTAGCTGGTTTGATAAACTCTTTTAAACTGGTGATTGCTCTATAAATCAACTTTCTAGCCGTTTTCACTTCTTTAAAGTCCATGATTTGGGCTATTTCGTTATAGCTTAGTTCTTCTTGATAAAAGAGTAGAAGTGCTTTTCGCTGTTTGCATGTTAACTGGTCTATGCCATTTTGAAGCTTAGTTATCTGCAGAGACTTTGTTTCGTTCTGAATAAAGGAAGTCTCGGGCGAAATCTCAATCAGAAAGGAATTCTCCAAAGCGCTGGTATTGATCTGTTCTCTTTTGGTTAATGCTTTTAGATTTTTGATGATCTCTCGCTGAATTGATCGATATAGGTAGCCCTTAATATTAGCCACTTCGCTGAGTTCGCCTCTTTTGCTCCTTAGGTAAATAAATATGTTCTGAATGCTGTCTTGTATAAGCGAGGAGTCTCTCGAAAATTGAAAGCCATATTGATACAGAACAGGAGCATATATCCTATAAAGGTAATTGAAGGCCATTTCATCGCCTTTATTGAACGCCGCCCATATCTCACAGTCTGATTTGCTTTCGAAAATCCTTACTATTTCTTGGCTATGCAGGGTGATATGCGTTGGTTCATTAGATTTTCTTGGGTTTATGCTCATCAAATTTTTAACCTAACCTGTGACACTTATTTAATAGAGCGGATATTTTGGCTGATAACCCCATAATATTTCAATATTTTCATTAATTCAGCAAAAAATAAATATCATAGACCTAATTGAGCAAATTAGAAACTTCGATTTACCCAATCGAAGAAATTTATTCCATGACGTCTGATTTTACATTGGTCTTATTTGAAACTATTACCTAAGAAATATAAGAAACTAAAAAAAATCTCCATCCTGCTGGACCTACACAGCTGGCTTTGAAGATTGGGGAAACCAATTTGATTTTCAATATCAGGCGAAAAGTGGTGTATCAATAACCCGTCGGATATACTAGATTCATTCAATCAGCTTGTTTTCAAGGATAAAGAAAGGTTGCCAAGGAATGGAATATTCGTAATCTGTATTTGGCTCTGGTGTCCCGCCCTGAAACACAAATGAAGAAGTGAAAATATCCAAGTCACCGTCTTGGTCAAAATCTCCATGAGAAAGGGTCAACCAATTGCCCTTGATCGACATCGGCAATCGGAAAATCTCAGGTTTTGAATCCTCCACCTGATCAAAATAAAGCCAATCCAACCTTTCCTCTTGGCTGAAGTCCGGAAAATAAGAGACCGCAGCTATCTCTATAAATCCGTCTTGATCAAAATCTTCACTAATAATTGACATGGCTCCGGGCATAGGGTAAAACCAACCCTTAATTAATTGCTTGCTGCCATTACCATGAAAAATTCGAATTCCATGATATGGTTTGAGAATTGGAGAAAGGTCTGCATTATCTCCATTCGATACTATAAGATCCGCAAAACCATCTTGATTGATATCCCGAACGCTTAAATCGCTTAATCCGAAAAGTGGATGAAATTCTAGCAAACTGACGGTTTCAAATTTACCATTTCCAAGATTCTTGAACCAAAAGACCCCTTCTAAAGCTTGTCCAAAACCTGCCACCACATCCATCAAACCGTCATTATCCCAATCCACGGCAATGGCTCTTCTGGCTCCTGGCGTGCTCCTCAGAGTCGTTTTTCCGGTACTGGAAAAAATATCCAAACTCCCTTTCAAATTGCCAAAATTAGAAATGATGTTTTTGGTAGCTCTATCCTTTTCCGAAATTGAAGCTGGCAGGCGTATCATATTCACTGGTCTGTTTAAACTGTCAATGATCACCTCGAATAATTTCGAGTCCTTCGAATAATTGATAAGTTGGCCTTGATATAAATCCGCGGGATCCATTTTTCCCATTGTCAATATTTCGAAATTATTCAGGGACAATGCCTGTAACTGGACAGGTGTGCTCGGAGTTTGGATTTTACTTACAATCGAAAAGTCCTTCGGGTCAAGCTCAAAAATTTGATTGAGACGGTCACCAACCCATAAATGACCTGAAATAGAATCCCAATGGACAAAGGTCGTCAATGTGGATCTATTGATTTTGAAATCAGGCACTGTTACCTGAAAACCCGGAATACCGTAAGTTGGTAATTCAACTGCCGTCTTTGGTAGCATTTCGGGTGCCTCATGACTATAATATTCTACAATCTGCTGGTATTCGAGTTCTAGTTTGTGTAAAGTTCTTTTTCTAAAAATTTTCTCAATAAAATCCCTTGGCTCTTCCGAATTGACCACAAAAGATTTCATCGCAGGAAGTATCGAGGAGGACCAAGTCTGTTTGTCTAGCAAATCTGGTTCAGGAAAAAGATGGCAAGATCCACATTTAAGTTCCGCAAGACTTCTTGCATTTCGGAGTTGCTCATCCTGACTCAACAATGGATCGGAACCCTTTGGGCTCTGGCAATGGAAGGATAGCCCTGCCAAAATGAGTATACAGCAAAGTCTATTGGCTAGAGTTAAATAGTTTGAATCCATTTTGTAAAACCTATATGATTATTCGCAATAAAACCAGAAGCCACATTGTCCTGACTTATGGGACCGAAGACCGAAGACGGAAGAATGGCCACGGCGAGGCTAGCCACAATGTCGATTTATCGTTCCGATAACTATGGGGATGTGCCAAATAAATACTTTATAGCACTGCCTTCTAGAAAGAAATCGGCAATTATTAAAACTAATTAAATTTTAAAGTAAGGAATGTTGACGGTACCAAGTTAAATATAGTAGAACTCAAAATACGACCGGTGATTACTCCGTTTCATGTGGTTTTAGATTCACTAATAAACCCAAAATTGGAGTCCAAAATTTAAAGAAAATACATTTTCGAACGCGGGCCTTGGGGTTATTACTTCTTTGCAGTCACTCAATAGAATAAATGTATATCCTTCTAGGTGCACGTTACGGTCAAAAACGAAATCTTGATTTGGAATTGGATCGAATTCCTTCTTTCTCAAAGGGGGCAAGAGCCTGTCCCGAATATCGGGATGGATTTTAGGAAGCAATTCAGTTTTAAATTTGGTTACGTGTTACAAAG